>JAFDET010000078.1 GCA_019310195.1 Deltaproteobacteria bacterium | reverse complement strand
GGGGTGACGCTCCTCCACCGCATCGAGGCAGGCGCCGACGCTGTCTCCCACGACTTCGATCACGGCCTCGCCCTGGGTGGGGCCCCGCAGCGGCGGCGAAATGTTGACCTTGGGCATCGCGCAAGCTTAGCGAGCGGGCGGCGAAGGCGCGTAGGGCTCGGAGACGGCGATCTTGACCAGGCGTCCGGCCGCGAGCGGCGCGGAGGGATCCAATCCGTTGATGGCGGCCGTGCGGGCCACGGACCAGGCGTTGCCGGTGCGCGCGCCCAGCACGCTGAGACGCTCCCCCGGATCCGCGCTGGCCAGGCGCAGGCGGATGACCTGGAAGCTGCGCTCGCCGGGCTTCAGATCGCGGAAGCTGCGCACCACGTCGACGATCTCTCGCGCATGGTAGTCGTAGCGCTCTACCGGGGCGGCCCCCGTGATCCGATAGACGACGCCCTGGTGCGCGATGAAGCTGAAGTCGCCGACGAAGTTCCCGCGGCCGGCCTTCACCCCCGCCAGCGCGCGCACGGCCGGAAGCCCATTCACGCGGAAGCGCTGGAAGTCCGACAACGTCATGTCCTTCGTGCGCGCGAACGCAACGGCCACCGCCTCGGGATCATCCCCGCGTGCCTGCAGGCGCACCGCCACCACGGCATCGCCGCTCGGCGCCGAGGCGGCGACCACTTCGCGGCCGTTGTGAGTGCGCCACTCCAGGGGGAAACGCACCGCGAAGCCCAGGTCCGGGTGCAGGAAGAGCTCCTTGTGGAAGACTCCCTCGGCCGGATCCGGTCCCACGCGCATGCCCTCGATCTGCTGAAGGAAGCCCATGCGACCGGCGGCGATGGGGTCCGAGGCGCCGCGGGCCAGATGCTCCGCACGGCTGCGCGCGGAGGAGACACGCTCGGGCGTGCTGGGATGCGAGTCGAACCAGCTCGGGCTGTGCTGCTCGCCGCCCTCTGCCGCCACCTCCACGGCCACCACCCGCTCCATGCGCTCCAGCGCGTCGGCCAGGGCACCCGGGTCCCAGCCGGCCTCGGCGACGAGCTTCTGCCCCAGGCGATCGGCCTCGCGCTCCTGGTCCCGGCCGTACCCCGCCAGGACCAGGCCGCCCGCAAACTGGGGGATCCCGCCCACCACCCGGGCGAGCTGCTGGCCTCCCACCAGGCCGCCGGCCAGGCTCCCGAGGGCCGACAGGATGCCCACGGGCAGGGCGGCGGTCTGGCGCTGCACGGCGTGGCGGGCCGCCACGTGGATCACCTCGTGAGCCAGCACGCCGGCCAGCTCGTCCTCGGTCTCGAAGAGCTCGACGATGCCGCGCGACACGAAGATGTAACCGCCGGGCAGGGCGAACGCGTTGGGCTCACTCATCTCGACGACGGCGAAGTGGTACTCCACGTCCTGGCGCGGCGAGAGCGCGGCGATGCGGGCGCCCACCGCGGAGACGTACTCCGCAAGCTTCGGATCCCGCACCACACCGACGGTGTCCTCGACTTCGCGCGCGGCTTGCGTGCCGATCTCCACCTCGCGCTCGCTCGTGGTCAGGACCAGCTCCGGGGTCTTGCTGACCGGGTTGAGGGCGCAGGACGCCAGCAGCGGCAGCAGGACGACGACGATGCAGCGGGCGAGTCTCACGCCGCCTATGATCGCCGACTGTGCAGCGTCTCGCCGACCCCTGGATCCGCCTTCTCGCGTTGGCCCTGTGCCTCGGCGCCCTGCCGGCCGCCGCCCAGATCGCGGGCCACGGCCTGCCGGCGCCCAGCCGCCCCCTCCACGCGCGGCTGGCCGAGGCGGACGTGGTGGCGCTGGGCACCATCGAGCGGGTCGAGCTGGGCCGCATCCAGGTAGGGGATGCCGTCGCGCTGCGCGGAGCGCCCGGCGAGCGCTTCGCCATCAAGCGCGCGCCGTCCGGCGCGCCGGACCTGACCGCCGGAGACCGGGCCCTGCTGCTGCTGCGCGGCGCACGCACGCCCTACGTCTGGGTGGACGAGCCCAAGGAAGTGATGCGCCTGGCGGATCCGGCGGGCGAGGCGCGCTGGCGCGACGCGCTGGCCGAGCTGCTGGCGGCCCCCGATGACGTGGCCGTGCGCGACGTCTACCTGGAGTGGATCGACGGCACAGACCAGGAGCTTCGCGACGCGGCGACCCGCGCCCTGGCCGACCGGCGACGCGAGCCTCCGCTGCCCATCGGACGCGACGTGGCCCTGACGCGGGCGCGCATCGCCCTGGATCCGCGACGTCCGGTGTCGGTGCGACGCGCCTCGGCAAGCATCGCCGTCACAGACGCCGACGGCATGCGCGCACTGCTGGCGGGAACCGGCGCCCCGGGCGTAGACCCCGGCGTGGTGCAGCTGGCGCTGACCATGGGCGCGCTCCAGAGGATGGACGGGATCGAGGGTTCCGTGCTGGCCGCCTTGCGCTCGGAAGATCGCGGCGTCCGCAAGGCGGCCCTGCCGGCCGCAGCCACGGTGGCGAGCACACCCGCCGTGCTCGCGGAGCTGGAGCGGATCGCGGCAGACTCGGATGACGAGCTTGCGAAGGCTGCCCGCCGCGCCCTGGGTGGCGCGGACCGCTGAAAGATCGCCGAGGCGGCGGGGACTCCCCGATCCTCCGTCGAGGCTCTTTGTCTGCGGAGTGGTGCCATCAACCACTGGGATCGTATGTCACCGACGAAGACCGCCCACTTCCGACGCCGACAGACCGGTCAAGGATGAGAGCTGGCGCTCTCCCGCCGACGAGGGTGGAGATCTCGGCTTCGCCAGGCTCCGCGCACGAATGGAAGCTCCCGGGTTCGGGAAGCACTCCCGCGCCGGCCCCTGGTCGGGGGCCGCATCCCCTTTCTCGAGACGCGATCCCCGTCGTGGACGCTCGCTCCCACCAACGCCGTGGGCCGTCCGTCTGCCGTCGACGCCTAGTTTCAGCCGATGGGAGCAAGACCTCGGTCTCCTCGCATCGCGACTCAGGACGACTTCTCCACTGTATGCCGACCGTCGATGGAATCAAGCGGAATCGTCGTCGCCGGACAGCTTTTGCAGCACGTCGAGGTAGTAGGCCCGCGCGGCCTTCTGCTGCACCATGCGGCCCGGGTCGGGAACGTCGAACGGATCCGCTGCGTCCATGTCGGGGAGCCAAGCGGTGAGATAGCCGTCGTGGCCGCGCCCGTGGTGCACGCAGCCCGTGTCCAGTCCGCGCAGGCCCGGCACTACGTGCAGTCCCTGCAGGGCCCAGTGACCGTAGACGACTCCGTAGTCGTGCTTTCGGCGACGCCAGCGCCGGTGCCACGCGTCGCGGCGGCTCTCCGGCGCGCGCGAGCTCCAGCGCCCCTTGCGATCGACGCTGCGACAGTGCGTCAGGCGCTCCAAGGTGTCCCGATCCGGATCGTCTTCCCACGGGGTCGCCAGGAACGCGCGCAGATCGTCGAGCCCGCCGCTGCGCAGCCGCGCCTCCACGGAGCGCGCGCGGTCCTGCAGCTCGTCCAGGCCCCACTTCGGTGCCAGCGCGGCGTGCACCATGGCGAAGTCGCGCCCCCCGATCCGGCCCGTCAGCGCCACCGGGAGCCGGCGCAGCCACTCGAGCCACTCGCTGGCGTCCGGCGCCTCGAGCACGTCGGCGGCGGTGTCCCGGGGGCTCGACCGCCGCAGTCCCAGACCGGTCTCCAGGAGACCGATTTCGTGGTTGCCCAGGATGCAGTGGGCGCCCTCGGCCTCCATGAGCTGCCGCACCCGGCGCAGCACGCCCAGGCTGTCGGGCCCCCGGTTCACCAGGTCGCCCACCAGCCAGAGCTCGGGCAGCTGGCCACCGCACGCGTCGCGCAGGCGCTCGAGCAGAGCCGACAGCTCGTCGGAACAGCCCTGGATATCGCCGATGAAAGCCTTCTGCACGGCCGGGACAGTAGCGACTCCCCGCGGGGATTCTCTTCTTCTCGCGGGCCGGTGGGGCTTCGGGGATCGGCTAGAATTCAATCCTCGCGGGATCCCACTCGGACCCGCGATTCGTTTGTGGGGACCCCGGTTGGTCAGGCGCATCATCTTATGCGACGGCGCGGAACTCGCCCGCCTGTGGGGCCGGATCGGTGCCGGCGAGGACGAGGAGCTCACCTGGGTGCCCCGCGACGGCGAGTCGCGCGCGCGCCCACCGGGCTTCCGCGTGCTCCAGGGCGGCCTCTCGGCCGACTCCATCGCCAAGCTCGACCCCAAGGAAGGGGATGGCTTCTCGCTGGTGACCGAGGACGGGCCCTTCGTGCGGGCAGCTGTGTCGGCCATCGCCGAGGGCGCCCCGGGCGCGCCGGTCCTGGTGCTGAGCGACCGGCTCGACCGCGATGGCATGCCCGAGCACCCCTGCCTGCGCCGCGCCGGCCTGCGCTCGCTGATCCGCGACGACATCGACGAGGAGTTCGACCTGCTGCGCGACCTGCGCCGGCTGGAGGACATCCGCGACCTGCTGAGTTCGCGCGGCAAGGTGGGCATCCTGCTCCAGCCCGACCCGGACCCCGACGGCATCGCCAGCGGCTACGCCCTGCGGGCGCTGCTGGGCCGCAAGAGCTCCACCTGCCCGCTGATCTCGTTTGGCGAGGTGAAGCGCCCCGAGAACCTGGCCATGGTCAAGGCCCTGGGCCTGGACATCCGCACGGTGAAGGCCGAGGACCTGGACGAGTTCGACGCGCTGGCCCTGGTGGACGTGCAGCCGACTGTTTTTGGCGAAGAGATTCCCGCGCGCGTGCGCTCGGTGGACGTGGTGATCGATCACCACCCGGAGCGAAGCGGCTACGACGCGGTGATCCGCGACATCCGCCCCTCGTTCGGCGCCACCGCCACCATGATCACCGGCTACGTGCGCGCCGCCGGCCTGGAGCTTCGCCCCAAGCTGGCCACCGCGCTGATCTACGGCATCAAGAGCGACACCCAGCTATTGGGCCGCGAGACCAGCCGCTTCGACATCAGCGCGTTCGCCTACCTGCACCAGTGGCACAGCCCGGCCTTGTTGCGCCGCATCGAGCGCCCCGCGCTGCCGCTGGACGGCTTGAAAAGCTTGGGCCGCGCGCTCTCCCACACCACGGTGAAGGACGGCATCCACCTGCTGGTGCTGGGCCGCGTGCGCGAGGACGTGATTCCCCAGGTGGCGGACCTGGGCCTCCAGGCCGAGGGAGCCGAGTGGTCCATCGCCGCCGGCACCGTGAACTCCGACCTGGTCTTCTCCGTGCGCAACGTGGGCTACGTGCGCGCCGCCGGCGACGTCGTGCGCACCATCGTCGAGGGCCTGGGCGTGGGCGGCGGCCACCGCTCCATGGCCAAGGGCATCATCCCGCTCAAGGCCTTCCGCAAGGCCTACGGCAGCGCCGACCGCGACACCATCCGCAAAGCCCTGCTCAAGGCCTTCAGCAAAGCGATTCAATCTTAGGCGGACGAGCCCCTACGCTCGCCTACGGCTCGCTGCGCGCCCTCGTCGGAGTCACGGCACCCATGCGAAGTCCGTTGACTCGGGCTTGCGGGCCTCGGGCTCGGGAGTTGCGGCCGGCTCCGGTGCGGCTTCGTGGGTGCTCTCAGCGGCGCTTGGTGAGCTGGCCGACGGAGAGCAGGCGGCGCATTTCGGAGTCCTTGGGCGGGGTGGCGACGATGTCCCAGCTTTCGCGGCGCCAGCCGCCTTCGTCGCGCACGTTGGCCATGGCGGCGCCCGCCGGGTCGATCACGCGGATGGCGCGCTCGGCGTCGTCGGGCCAGGCCGGGTAGCTCTCGCGGTCCTCGCTCCAGCGTCCCACGTACATGCCCACGTCGATGATCTCGCCGCGCTTGTCCCAGGACGCGAGAAAGAGCGGCTGGCCGGTCTGGAGGTCGATGTAGTAGACCTGCTTGGCCGCATCGGTGCCCGACCCCACGTGCTTGGCCGTGGCCTCGAGCACCAGCGCGCGGCGCAGGTCCCAGCGGTCGCTGGCGAACGACAGGCCCCAGGAGCCGAAGCCCCGGTCCTTGTTCTCCGGGTACGCGGGCTGGTTGGCGTTGATCGGGGAGAGCACGTCCTGCACCCCGCGCACCTTGTACCGGTAGAGGAGCGGGCGGATCTCCAGACCTTCGAAGCCGTTGCGACTGGGCTTGATCGAGCTCGCCGCTGCGCCGCCGCCCGTGCCACCGCTCACGCCGCCACCGCCCATGCCGCCCGCGCCCAGGCCGGCCGCGCCCCCACCGCCGCCGCCGATGGTCAGCTCCGTGGCGGGGACCACGCCCACGCCGAACGACGGCAGGTAGAGCCCCTCGGTGTCCGTCGCCGGAAGGCGCCGCACCCGGCGCCACTCCGGCAGGTAGGCGTGCAGATCGTCGGTACGGCGCGCCTCGGTCAGCATGCCTACGTCCCGGAACTGGCGCCACGAGAACTCGCGCGCCGCAAAGGGCATGAAGAAGAGCCCGCCCGCCGCCCACTGATAGCTCTTGGCACCCTTGGCCTTGTAGGCCTTCTTGGCCTGGTCGTTGCGGAAGTTGAGCTGCCACTTGAAGATCTCGCCCTCGAAGGGCTCGCCCCGGTGGGTCCGGCCCACCATGTCCATGATCCGGAACTTGCCGCCGAAGCCGGCGCCCTGGTAGCGAAACTCGACGTTCCAGGCCCACTTGTGGCCCGCCTGCGAATCGGCCGGGTCGATCTTCTCCGGCGGGAACGGCCGGCCCGCGGTGTAGCCACGCAGCGCGCCTTCGGCGTCGAGCTGAGGCTTGCCCGCGAACTGCGCGGTTGCCTCCTGGTAGAAGCCGGGCGCCGAGTAGTCCCGGAAGCAGGCCCCGATCTCCAAGCGCATGCCCTCGTAGAAGAACTTGTCGCGATGCTCCCAGATCTCCGGCGGGAGGTAGTTGCGCAAGATCTCGGCGCGCTCGTGCCCGATGGTGTCGCCGGGCGCGAACGGTATGGGAGGCGCGTCCTGGCCCGGCGGCCAGCCGCGCAGCCCGGCGGCCGGCTGGCACGAGCCTTCCGGCGGTACGTCCCAGGGGCCGGCGACGGCAGGCGCGCCCAAGAGCAAGACCAGGAGGAGCGAGAAGCCCGGACTGCAACGCATGGGAACTCCGTCTAGGTAAGGCTGAGGATTTCGTGCGCGCCGCTCATGCGCGCCTGGATCGGGATGCCCTGCGGGCAGGTTCCGGCGCAGGGCGCGCTGCAGCCGGCGCAGACCGACGCGTTCTTGCCCAGGGCGGCGTAGCGCGACAGGCCCTCCTTCTCGAAGCCGTAATCCTCCGAGTACATGCGGTAGCGGAGCACGTCGTTGATGGGCAGTTGCTCGGGGCACGCGGAGAGGCACTCGCCGCAGTGGGGCGCGCAGTACGTCCCGGCGATGCGGCGGTCGTACTCACGCAGCGCCGCGTGGTCGCGCTCGCTGAAGGGCTGGCCCGACGCATGCAGGTACTCGTCCACGTGCTGCATCTCGCGGAACGAGATCACCAGGCACGAGACGTCCTCGTTGGACAGCACCCACTTGAAGGCCGCCTGGCTGTAGGCGTCGGCGTAGGGCTCGAAGTTCTCCAGGCCGCGATGCTTCGCGCCCTTGAGCGTCTTCATGGCCACCACGCCCATATCCTGCTCGCGGCGTGCGCGGGCGATGATTCCGCCCAGGTCCTGCCAGGCGCCGTAGTGGTAGGCCAGCATCATCACATCGAAGCGACCCGAGTCGATCGCCCGGTTGGCCACTTCTTCCAGCCGCGGCGTGTGGCTCGAGAA
The DNA here is from genome assembly GCA_019310195.1 of Deltaproteobacteria bacterium. Classification (GTDB taxonomy): domain Bacteria; phylum Myxococcota_A; class UBA9160; order UBA9160; family JAFDET01; genus JAFDET01. The sequence continues at coordinate 4,034 of JAFDET010000078.1, read as the reverse complement.
GCCCAGGAAGCGTGCCTTGCCCTGCTCCTTCAAACGGTCGAAGGCCTCGTGCACGTTGGGGTCCATGAGCCGATCCACTTCGTCGCAGGAGTGGATGTGGATCAGGTCCACGTGATCGGTGCCCAGGCGGCCCAGGCTCGACTCGACGGCCTCGATGTAGACCGGCACCGGCGTGCCCGCGGGCAGGTGTCCGAGCGGCGTGCAGAACTTCGTGGCGAGGAACAGGCCGTCGCGGCGTCCGCGGATCACCTTGCCGATGGCGTTCTCGGAGCCGTTGGCCGAGTAGTCCTGCGAGGTGTCGATGTAGGTCACGCCGCGCTCCAGAGCCTCGGCCACGATGCGCTCGCCCTTGTCGCCGGAGACCGGCCCGGCGCCCACGCAGATGTCCGAGACCACCGCGTCCGTGCGACCCAGGCGCCGGTAGCTCTGCACCCGGGCGCCCTTCCAGGCCTCGCTCCACTCGGGGTGGGTCATGGGGACCTCGGGCCGCAGGGCGGCCCCGCTCAGGTTGGCCCAGCCCTTGCCGTCCTGGCCGACGCCGAAGCCGGCGCGCAGGAAGCCGGCGGCGCCGCCCAGGGCCAACGCGCCCACGCCGGCACCCACGCCCGACGCCGCGCCGGTCAGGAAGCTGCGACGCGCGGGGTCCGTGGCCGCCACCTGGCGGCGCGCGGCGCCGCGCGCCCAGAAGAAGGCCACGATGGCGAAGCCCAGCAGGGCGCCGATCCCGGCCACCAGGCCCGAGACCGCGTTCGTGAACGGCCCGGCCACGGCATCGGCCAAGGCCTGGAGCTGCACGCCCAGCGGGAAGCCGCTGGGATCGAGACCGATGAAGCTCTTGTAGAGCAGCGGCCCGGTGAGGAAGAAACCCAACGCGATGGCCGCGGCCAGCGACGTCAGAACGACGTTTCGAGTGTTCATGGGACCCTCCTTCCCCGACGGCGCCCAGTATAGAGGGGAACGCCTGCGCGGGGGGAACTCCGTCAGCCCCGTCCGCCGCTCTGGCCCACAGCTATACTCGGCCGATGCCCCCCCGCCTGATTCGCGCCGTATTCGACCGGGTTGAGCCCGTGTATCGCGACGATGGAGTGGGCGTCGAGCTGGGCTTCCTGACCGGCGCCGCCCGCATCGAGACCGACCGCATCGACGACTTCGCCGACCTGGGCCCGGAGCTCACGGTTCCCGCGGTGGCGGGCATCGGCAAGGTCCTGCGCATCCTGCGCGCGGCACGCATCTCCGCACCGCGCGAGCCCAATGCCCTGGCCGGACGCGTAGAGGAGGCCAGCGCCCTGCTGACGCGAGCCCTGGGCTGCCGGCTACAGCTCGAAGTGCGTCCGCGCAGCCGCGTGCACTTCACGGCCTGGACCGAGTCCGGAGTGGAGACGGTGAGCGACGTGGCGGACGTGGTGGAGGGAGACACGGAGTACCTGATCATGCGCCAGGGCGGCCGCTTCCCGGTGCGCTTCGCCCGGGACGCCGTGGTGCGCCGGATCACCGAAACCGAACGCTGGTTCGAGGTGATCGGGGTGGAACGCGCCGGGAGCGCTGGCTAGCCTCGCCCCGTGGTCACCCCCACCGTCATCCCCTCGGTCCGCGCGGTCAAGGAGTTCATCGGCAAGCCCATCGGGCCGTCGGACTGGGTCGAGGTCACCCAGGAGCGGATCGGCCTCTTCGCCGACGCCACCGACGATCACCAGTGGATCCACGTCGACCCGGAGCGCGCGCAGCGCGAGTCGATCTTCGGCGGTCCCGTGGCCCACGGCTACCTCACGCTCTCTCTGGCTCCGGCGCTGCTGAACCAGATCCTGCGCGTGGAGGGAAACCCCACGGTGCTCAACACCGGGATCCAGCGCATGAAGCTCTCGGCGCCGGTGCCGTCCGGCTCGCGCGTGCGCATGCGCTGCCAGATCCTGCGCGCACGCGAGGGGCCCACCGGAGGGGTCTCCGCGGTCTTCCGCATGATCATCGAGGTGGAGGGCTCGGAAAAGCCGGCCCTCAGCGCCGACGTCTCACTGGCCTACCTGCCCCGCGACGGCGCGGCTTGACGCCTTCGGGGGGGACCCCGATCCTCGTTCCATGCGCGTCGCCCTGGCCCAGGTGAACCCCACCGTCGGCGATCTGCCGGGAAACCGGCGGCTCATCGAGGAAGCGGCATCCAAGGCGGCGGCAGCCGGGGCCGAGCTGGTTCTCGCGCCGGAGCTCTGCCTGACCGGCTACCCGCCCATGGACCTGCTGGAGCGCGAGGGCTTCGTGCGCGACCAGCTGCGCGAGCTGGACGCCCTGGCCGCCGCGTCGCGACGCATCGCCATCGCCGTGGGCGCGGTGCTGCCGGCGGAGAACGGGGGCCACAAGCGCTGGCGCAACTGTGCGGTGCTGCTGGCCGGCGGATGCCGGGTGGCGGAACGCGCCAAGAGCCTGCTGCCGGCTTACGACGTCTTCGACGAGAATCGCTACTTCCAGGCCGCCGAGGCGCGGATGCCCGCGGCCATGTCCGAGGACGGCCCTTCGCTGGGCCTGACCGTGTGCGAGGACACCTGGAGCTCCGAGATCCCCTACGGCGTCGATCCCGTGGGCGAGCTGGCGGCGGCGGGCGCCGACGTCGTGCTGAACCTGTCGGCCTCACCCTTCCACGTGGGCAAGGCCGCCCAGCGGCGGCGCATGATCGCGGCCCTGGCCCAGCGCCACAGCGTACCCATCCTGTTCTGCAACCAGGTCGGCGGCAACGACGAGCTGGTCTTCGACGGCGCGTCGTTTGCGGTGGACGCCCGGGGTCGGGTGCTGGCAGCCCTGCCGCACTTCGAGCCGGCCCTGGAGGTGGTGGACCTGGAGGCGCCGGGCCTGGACCTGGAGCCCGACGCCGTGACGGACCCCGAGCCGGCGGCCCAGCTGGAAGCCGGGCTGGTGCTGGGCATCCGCGACTACTTCCGCAAGCAGGGGCTTCCGCCCGGCGCCGTGATCGGGCTCTCGGGAGGCATCGACTCCGCGGTGACGGCCCACCTGGCGGTGGAGGCCCTGGGGCCCGACCGCGTGCTGGGCGTGCTGATGCCGGGCCCCTTTTCGTCGGAGCACAGCGTCGCCGACGCCGAGGCCCTGGCCCGCAACCTGGGCATCGAGCACCGCCGCGTGGACATCGGCCCGGTGTACGAGGCCTACCGCGGACTCTTCGCCCAGCTGTTCGGCGAGAAGGACGACTACGGGATCACCCAGCAGAACATCCAGTCGCGCATTCGCGGCGCCACGTTGATGGCCGTGTCCAACGCCGAGGGCCGCCTGGTCCTGGCCACGGGCAACAAGAGCGAGCTGTCCTTGGGCTACTGCACGCTCTACGGCGACACCGTCGGCGGCGTGGCGGTGCTGGGCGACGTGTACAAGCGCGACGTCTACGCCCTGGCGCGTCACGCCAACCGCGCAGGCGAGCGCATCCCGCAGAACGCCCTGGACAAGCCGCCGTCGGCGGAGCTGGCGCCCGACCAGCTGGATACGGACGACCTGCCGCCCTACGAAGTGCTGGACGCGGTGCTGGAGCAGGCCATCGAAGGCCGCCTCGACGCCTCGCGAATTACCCCGCCGCCGGGGGTCGACACCGACACCGTGCGCCGCATCGTGGAGCGCCTGTACCGCAACGAGTACAAGCGCCGCCAGGCGCCGCTGGTGCTACGCGTCTCATCCAAGGCATTCGGCTCCGGGCGGAGGTTGCCGATCGTGCACCGGTATCGGTCGTAGAACTGCCAGCCCACGCGTTGGCCATCCTTAGGCGGCCGAGCCCCTCCGCTCGCCTGCGGCTCGCTGCGCGCCCTCGTCCATCTCCGGCGCTCGCGCGTAGCCAGTCGTCTCGGGCTTGCGGGCCATAGGCTCGGGTGGCGCTCGCACCCGGGCAGGGCTGCGTTGGGGGCGGTGCATCGCGGGTTCTGGGCTCGGCGTTGCGTTGCCGGGGGCCTGGCCGTGTCCCCGCCGGCATAATCCGCAGAGGCCTTCCGGGTCGAGCGACCTCACGGGATTATCGCTGCGAGCCCGCGTCCACCCGCGTACGTGCGACC
>JAFDET010000077.1 GCA_019310195.1 Deltaproteobacteria bacterium | reverse complement strand
CGGCGCCGGCGGCCACGGCCTCGCCGGCCCACACCAGGGCGGCGCCGCCGGCGGCCTCCACAGCGCCGACGCCAACCACGCTGGCCGGGCCCAGCGCCCGGCGCAGGCCCTCGAGGAAGGCTCCGCCCCCCAGGACGTCGGGGTCGGGCAGCGTCACCACCAGGTCGCGCTCGGTGAGTCCTCCGGGCAGCAGCGCCGCGATCTCTTCTCCGGCGTGCTCCTCGCTGCCCGCCAGATCGTCCAGCAGGAAGGCCCGGGCCTCGATCCCGCCCAGGGCGGCGACGCCCACGGCCGGACCCGTCTCGGAGCAGAGTCCGGGCATCACCAGGCCGTGCACGCAGGCCCCAGCCAGGTTGTGGGTGCCCAGGATCCCGGCCACCTCGGCCAGCAGCTCCGGGGAGGCGTCCGCATGCTCGGGGGTGGCGAAGACCAGACCCGCCTCGGCCGCCCCGCCCAGGGCGTCGCGAGCCTCTCGGGCCGCCCGGCGGGCGGCGGCCCGAGGATCGGAGTCGGCCGCTGCGGCCGCCCCGGCACGGAGGGGTCCGGACATGGCCGCAGTGTCACCGAGAGCGCCCCGAGCCGCCGCCCCGGCGAGCCCGGGGCCACTCCGCTAACGTGTCTCTTGGGTTTGCGCCCGCTCTCCCTCCTGGCGCCGGACTCACATCCCCCACAGACAAGAGTCGGAGAAGTCACCCGCAGTGGCTGAGTACACGCGGATCGAGACCCGTCGCGAGTTGGAAGAACTTGCGACGTTGCTCCTAGGGGAATCCATCGTCGGCTTCGATACCGAGGCCGATAGCTTCTACCACTACTTCGACAAGACCTGCCTGCTCCAGGTCGCGACGCGCAAGCAGATGTTCCTGGTCGATCCGCTGGCCATGGGAGGCCCTGCGGAGATGGATTCGCTGGGGCCGGTGATGGCGTCGCCGGAGATCCGCAAGGTCTTCCACGCCGCCGAGTACGACATCTACGTGCTCAAGCGCGACTGCGGCTTCGAGTTCGCGAACCTCTTCGACACCATGATCAGCGCCCAGCTCCTGGGCTATCCGGCCATCGGCCTGTCCGCGATCATCGAGCACCACTTCCACACGACGCTGCCCAAGGACGAGCAGCGCTCGGACTGGTCGGTGCGACCGCTCACCGAGAACCAGCTCGATTACGCCGCGGCCGACGTGAAGTACCTGATCCGGCTGACCGAGCGCCTGGAGCGCGAGCTGCGCAAGGCCGAGCGTCTGGACTGGGCCCACGAGGAGTTTGCGGCGCTCACCCGTCGAGCGTGGCCGATCAGGGAGTTCGACCGGCTGGGCTACCTGAAGATCAAGGGCGCCCGGAACCTGGAGCCGGATCAGCTGGCGGTGCTGCGCGAGCTCTACCTGGTGCGCGACCGGCGCGCGCGCGAGGTGGACCGGCCGCCCTTCAAGGTGCTGGGCAACCGCACCGTGCTGGAGATTGCCCAGAACCTGCCGGACTCGCCCGATGCATTGCGCAACATCAAGGGCGTCACCGACCTGATCCTCCGACGCATGGGCCACGAGCTGATGAGCGCGGTGGAGCGCGGCCGCAAGAAGGGCCACGGACCGATCCCCAAGATGGCGGGCACCGGCCGGCGCCGCATGGACCGCCGCACCGAGCGGCGCATGAACATGCTGAAGCGCTGGCGCTCCAAGCGTGCCGGCGAGCTGAAGCTCGATCCGGGCGTGCTGTGCCCCAACTCCGCCCTGGAAGCGGTGGCGTGGAAGCGGCCGGATTCGGTGGAGGACCTGTTCGAGGTCGAGGAGCTCAAGGGCTGGTTCGCCCGGGAGTTCGGCGCCGAGCTCATCGCAGTGATCAACTCGCCGGACGAGGGCAGTCGCGACGCGGCACCCAGATAAAACAATCCCCCGGCCGATGCGAGCGACCGGGGGATCGTTTGACCTGGTGCCTCGAAGGAAAGAACAAGGCGGGGTGCCATTGGGGGAAAGCGCCTTGCGATTTCGGTGTGTTCATTCCTCCGAGGCTTGGATCGGCTGACCGTGCGCGCCCACGTCCGATCAGCTTCTCCGATCCAGGTCGCCCTTGCGTTGCACCCTGTTGTAGAGCACGAAGCGTGCCAGTCTCCGCCACCCCGCCAAGTGCCTGGAATCGAAGGGAGATCGGTCAAGCTGCAGAGGGCCTGGTGCATCCGAAAGATGCATGCGAGTGAGCGGGTCGGTGGCCCATCGATCATTAATTTCCTTTGTTTTTCAATATCTTGAACCGGAATTTCACTCTGCATCTCAGGGCGGCAGTGCCTCCCGGGGCGGCAGGCCTCCCGGTCGCTGTGGCCTGCCTTCTGGCGGCCTGCGGGCCGGGTAGAGCTCCGTCTCCGCCAGCCGCCTCAGAGGAGCTCCTGGGGATCCTCGAGTGGCCGTCGCCCAGCGCCGACGAGCGCTACTGCGCCTGGTACGGCAGCGAGCGCGACGGTGTTCTCTACTTCGGGCAGGCTGCCTTCTGGTCGGCCATGCGGGACCACGACGGCGACCCGCGCGGCGATCTGCAGGCGCCCGGGCCACAGCACATCGGGCGCGTGGACCTGGCCCGCCAGGTGGTGGAGGCGCCCCTGGACGTCAGCGAGCCCGGCGCCCGCTCGGGGGTCTGGGATGTCCTGGCCCACGACGCCGGCGTCTTCTACACGACCTTCTACGAAACCGCGGGGCGAGTGAATCCCGCGACGGGCGAGGTGATCCACTTCGACGGCCTGGGCAAGGGGCTGAACGAGCTGGCCCACGGCCCCGACGGCGCGATCCTGGTCTCGCGCTACGGCGACGCCGACGGCGGAGACGGCAGCGTGCTGCTGCTGGAGCCGGACGGGCGGATCCGGGCCGAGCACCGCCTGGATCCCACCCCCGGCCATGTGGTCGCCCCCAAGAGCGTGGCCTTCGACCCGGTGCGGCGCGAGATCTGGGTCAACGCGGACCTGCTGCCGCAGGGTGACGGGCAAGTCCGCTACGACGCACGCATCCTCGACCTGCAGGGCCGCGAGCAGCTCCGGGTGGAGACGCCGGAGATCCAGTTCGTGGCCTTCCGTCCGGACGGCTGGGGAGTGACCGCGGAGGTGGACGACCGGGGCTTGTGGCTGCGGATCCTGCGGCCCACGGACTCGGACCCCATGCCCGAGCGGGGCCAGCGCCTGCTGCTGGACCCGCACTTCGACCGCGGCCACGACTTCGCCCAGGACGTGCAGTTCGAGTCGGGCGGTGAGCGAGTGATCGTCATGCGCTGGAGCGGCCGCTATCACCTGCTGGACCTGGCCCGCGAGCGGGGCACCAGCGACGTCCTGCCGCGCGCCGACGGGGAGATCTTCTACACGGGCGCGGTCCACGGGGACGTCCTCTGCGCCACGTTGTGCGGCGACGTCAAGGTGGTGTGCGCCCGTCCCCCGCCGCTCTGAGGCTGGTGTAGAATCGGGCGCCGTGTTCGCTGAGCGCCGACGACGCCTGCTCGAAGCGATGGGACCCGACGCCGTGGCAATCGTCCAGGGCGCGCGTCTCGCGTCGCGGTCAGCCGACACCCACTTCCCGTTCCGCCAGGACAGCGACTTCTGGTACCTGACGGGCTTCGACCACCCAAACGCCATGGCGGTGCTTCGCACCAGCGACGGGCCGGACTTCACGCTCTACGTGGAGCCGCGCATGCGCGAGGCGGAGGTCTGGACCGGCTATCGGCCGGGTGTGGACGGCGCCGTGCGCGACTTCGGCGCCGACGAAGCGCATGCGGCCGAGGAGCTGATCCGAGCCGTCCCGGACCTGCTGACCGGGGCGGAGCGCGTCTACCACCAACTGGGCCGCGACACGGGATTGGACGGCGCGCTGGTGGGCGCGGCCAACGACATGCGCCTGCGCTCGCGCCTGGGGCACGTGCCGCCCGAGGTCTTCGTGGATCCGCGCTCCATCCTGCACGAGATGCGGCTGGTGAAGGACGACGACGAGCTGGAAGCCATGCGCCGCGCGGCCGCGATCTCCGCCGAGGCCCACCGCGAGGCGGCGCGCCTGGCCCACGGCGGCCACTACGAGTACGAGCTACAGGCCGTCCTCGACTACACCTTCCGGCGCCGCGGCGCGCGCGGTCCGGCGTACGACAGCATCGTGGGCGGCGGCGCCAACGCGTGCGTCCTGCACTACATCCGCAACGACCAGAAGCTCGAGAACGGGACGCTGGTGCTCATCGACGCCGGCTGCGAGGTGGAAGGCTACGCGTCCGACGTGACCCGCACCTACCCGGTCGGCGGTCGCTTCGAGGGTCCGGCGCGCGCGATCTACGACGCGGTACTCGACGCACAGCTTGCCGCGCTGGCCGTTGCGAGACCGGGCGGAACCCTGATCGAGGTGCACGATGCGGCCGTGCGGCGGCTGACCGAAAACCTGATCGAGCTGGGCATCCTGAAGGGGACGGCCGACGATGCCATCCAGCAGGAGACCTACCGCCCCTATTACATGCACCAGACCAGCCATTGGCTGGGGCTGGACGTGCACGACGTGGGCGCCTACGTCAGGGACGGCGCGCCGCGCCCCCTGGAGCCGGGCATGGTCTTCACGGTGGAGCCCGGCCTGTACATAGCCCCCGACGACGAGGGCAGCGATCCGCGCTTCCGCGGCATCGGGGTCCGGATCGAAGACGACGTTGTTGTAACCGCCGACGGCTGCGAAGTGCTGACCGAGGCGATCCCCAAGAACCCCGAAGACGTAGAGGCCTGGGTCCTGGACCGCTGACCCTGGCTTGGGAGCTCAAGCAGATGCCCGACATCGAGTCCCTCCTTACCGAGAAGCGCACGTTCAAGCCGGATCCGGCCTTCGTGAAGCAGGCCAACTGGAACCGCCGCAAGGCGGCCGAGCTGCGCGAGCTCGGCGAGAAACACCCGAAGCGCTTCTGGGCGAAGATGGCCAAGGAGAACGTCACCTGGTTCTCGCCCTGGAAGAAGGTGCTGGACTGGAAGCCGCCGTTCGCCAAGTGGTTCGTCGGCGCGAAGACCAACGTCTCCTACAACTGCCTCGACCGGCACCTGGACGGCCCCCGCCGCAACAAGGCCGCCATCATCTGGGAAGGCGAGCCCGGCGACGTCCGCACCCTGACCTTCGCCCAGCTTCACCGCGAGGTCTGCAAGTTCGCCAACGTGCTCAAGAGCCAGGGCGTGAAGAAGGGCGATCGGGTCGCGCTCTACATGCCCATGATTCCCGAGCTGGCCATCGCCATGCTCGCGTGCACGCGCATCGGCGCGCCCCACAACATCGTATTCGGGGGCTTCTCCGCCGAGGCGCTGCGAGACCGGATCGAGGACGCGGGCGCGGTGGCGGTGGTGACGGCCGACGCGGGCTGGCGCCGCGGCAAGCCGCTGCCCCTCAAGGACGCCGTGGACAACGCCATCGAGGGTGTGGAGTCGGTGCGGTCCGTGGTGGTGGTGAAGCGCTGCGGGCCCGAAGTGCCCATGCGCGCGGGCCGCGACCACTGGTGGCACGAGCTGATGGCCGACGCCAGCGCCAAGTGCCCGCCGGCCAAGCTGGACGCCGAGCACCCGCTGTTCATCCTCTACACCAGCGGCACGACCGGAAAGCCCAAGGGAATCCTGCACACCACCGGCGGCTATCTGACCCACGTCACGACCACCGCGAAGGCGATCTTCGACCTGAAGGACGAAGACGTCTACTGGTGCACGGCGGACATCGGCTGGATCACCGGCCACTCCTACGTCGTGTACGGAATCCTGGCCAACGGAACGACCTCGCTCATGTACGAGGGCGCCCCGACCACGCCCGGCCCGGACCGCTTCTGGGACATCATCGAGCGCCACGGCGTGTCGATCTTCTACACGGCGCCCACGGCGATCCGCACCTTCATCCGCCTGGGCGACGAGCATCCCAAGAGCCACGACCTCACGTCGCTGCGCCTGCTGGGAACCGTGGGCGAGCCGATCAACCCGGAAGCGTGGATGTGGTACCACCGCGTGATCGGCGGGAAGCGCTGCCCGATCGTCGACACCTGGTGGCAGACCGAGACCGGCGGGATCATGATCACGCCCCTGCCGGGCGCCGTGGACACCAAGCCCGGCTCGGCCACGCTGACCTTCCCCGGCGTGAAGGCCGCGATCCTCTCCGAGGAGGGCAACGTGGTGAAGCCGCCCAACGGCGGCCTCCTGGCCATCCAGCAGCCCTGGCCGGGAATGCTGCGCGGGATCTGGGGCGACCCGAAACGCTACCGCGAGACCTACTGGAGCAAGTGGAAGAACCCGAAGGACACCTACTTCGCCGGCGACGGGGCCCACAAGGACAAGCAGGGCTACTTCTGGATCATGGGCCGGGTGGACGACGTGATGAACGTCTCCGGCCATCGCATCGGCACCATGGAGGTGGAGAGCGCCCTGGTCTCCCACGCCAAGGTGGCAGAGGCGGCGGTCGTGGGGCGGCCGGACGAGATCACCGGAACGGCGATTGTGGCCTTCGTGACCCCCATCGGGGGCACCGAAGCCGGCGACACCCTGGTTGCCGAACTGCGCCGCCAGGTCACCAAGGAGATCGGGGCGATGGCCAAGCCGGCGGACATCCGCTTCACCGATGCGCTGCCCAAGACGCGCTCCGGCAAGATCATGCGGCGCCTGCTGCGCGACATCGCCTCGGGGAAGGAGACCGCCGGCGACACCTCCACCCTCGAGGATCTCAGCGTCCTGGCCAAACTCCGGGAGTCCGACGAGGGCTGAGCGCAGCATGACATAGGCGCCCGGAACTGAGGGGACTGTCCCCTCAGTTCCGGAGTTCCGGAGATGCGCGACACCCCACCCCCTGCCCATGGGGGCGGGGCGTCGTGCATTCGTGCGTGGAGCACGTCTTCCTGACCGGCGGCAGCTCGTTGGTTCCCGCCGTGCGCGCGATCTTCGTGCAGCGCTTCGGCGCGACGCGCATCGACACCGGCGTGGAGTTCACCTCGGTGGCCCGCGGCCTGGCGCTCAGCGCTACCTGAGATCCCAGCGGCCTCGGATGCCGAGCGCCTCACGCGCCACCCGCTTGGCCATGTTGTAGCCACCCACGCGCCGGTTCACGTAGTCCAGGAAGCCCCCGGTGTTGGTGAGCACGACGATCGCATCTCCCCGCTCGGGCTCCACGACCAGCAGGCCCTGGAAGCCGGGATTGCTGCCCCACTGCCAGAACGTGGTCGGCGAAACGCTGCGATCGATGCCGATGCCGGCACCCCACGCGAGCCCGCCGCCCACGTCCACTTGCTCCGCGAAGAGCAGGTCCCGCGTCTCGGGCCGCAGCAGGCGCGGCCGGACCAGCTCCTGGGCGAAGCGGGCCAGGTCGTCGGCGGAGCTGTGCAGGCTGGACGGCAGCAGGGTACGGCGCGACCAGCTCTCGACCGGCACCGTCACGGCGAAGCCGATGCCGACCAGGATCAGCGCCAGCGCCCCCCACTCGAGCACGATCAGGGCAACCGCCTTGCCCGTGCGCCGGCCGCGCAAGGTCGCCCGGTTGGCCCACAGGCACAGTACGACCGACAACAGGATCACGACGACGCCCGCTGCAACGACGCCGTCGTCGGCACTGCCGCTGATCACGCCCCAGACCGCGTCCACGTGGCCGGTGGCCAGGCCGTCCGGCGCCGGCTGGGCGTAGCTCGAGCGCGTCATTCCCAGGGGCCGGAAGACTCGCTCCTGGATCAGCAGCTCGGCGGACTTCGCGGTCTGCACCTCGAGCATGTCCTGGAGGACGAGCCAGCCCTGGCCCGCGTACGCGAAAGGCGCCGGCAGCCGGCACGCCGGAAGAAAGCGCTTCGCCAGCAGGTTGTTGGACAGGCCCGCGCGATGGGAGAGGAGCTGGCCGAGCCGCGGCGCATCGCAGCCCGCTTCCACCTCGAGGCGGGAGGAGCGGGCCGGCGTCCCCAGCGACCAGGTTCCTTCCTCCACCAGGGCGAGCGCCACGTACGCCGCCACCACCTTGCCGATGGAAGCCGCCTCGAAGACCGTGCTCGAGGTGACGGGGTCGCCGCTGCGCTGGTCGGCGACGCCGAAGGACTCGGTCCACACCACGTTCCCGCCGCGCACCAACGCCACGGCCGCGCCACGCACCTCCGCGTGCTCGAGCGCCTGCTGGGTGAAGCGCCGCAGCGCGTCGGATTCCGCGGCAGGAAGTGCGTCGCCCGACGCAGGTCCGCCCAGCAGGAGTGCCGCGGCGAACGGGGCGAGCCTCTTCAGGGGGCCGTCAGGCCTGCTCGGCCAGGGCCGGCGGGTTGCTGCCACGCCGGCCGGCGAACCAGGAGCCGTCGCCGTCGCGGGTCAGCACCACCACACCGCCCAGGGGCGGCGCCTCGCGATCCAGCGCCTCGCCCGTGAGCTTCTCGCCGATCGCGCGAATCACGCCCTTGTGCGCCACCACCAGCACCGAGCGCAGGCCCGAGGCCAGCAAGGCGTCGAGGCCGCTCTCGACCCGCGCCCGGAAGTCGCGGCGCGACTCGCCGCCGGGATACTCGAAGCCCTCGGCTCCGTCCTGCCAGTCCTTGGCCAGCACCGGGTCGCGGGCTTCGATCTCCTCCCGGGTCAGGCCCTCCCAGCGCCCGAAGTCCACCTCGCGAAACTGGGGCACCAGGGAGATCTCGCTCCCTCCGCCCACGATCCACGCCGCTCCCCAGGCCCGGCGCAGGGGGCTGGAGAACAGGGCGTCGAAGGACTCGAAGCGGAGCTGGCGGGCCACGGCCTTCATCTGCTCGCGCCCTTCCGGCGCCAGGGCCACGTCCGTCGTGCCGTGGAAGCGGATGCTCGACTCGCCGTCGGTCTCTCCGTGGCGGACCAGGACGATGCGGCGCAGGCTGGGCATGAGGCCTCCAGAAAGGTTGGGGCCGGAAGATCGGGAAGCCGGCCGCGCCCGTCAACGCCCGGCGCCTCTGATAGACTCGCGGCGGCTCCGCCGCGGAGCCGGGGGACATGACCCGAAGCGCCTGGAGTCTGGTGGTTCTTCTGGTCGCGGCCGTGCTGGTCGCGGGCGTGGCATGGGTGCGCGCAGAGAGCGACACGCCCGCGATCGCCGCGCCCGAATCCTTCTCCCTGGGCAAGCTGCCCCGAGCCCTGGCCATCGAGCTGTCGGACGAGGGCTCCGGACTGCGTACGGCCACGGTCACGCTGTCCCACGCCCGGGGCGAAACCGTGGTGTTCCAGCGCAGCTTCACGGGCAACCCGCTCAGCGGCGGCGGACCGGGGAGCGCGGAGCTGGAGGTGAGCCTGGATCCGCAGGCCCTGGGCCTGGCCGAGGGCGATGCCTTCCTGGACGTGGAGGTGCACGACTGGTCGTGGCGCGGGATGCTGCGCGGCAACCTGGCGACGGCGCGCATTCCCGTCAGCGTCGACCTGAGCCCACCGCGCATCTCGGTGCGCAGCGGCCTCACCTACGTGCGCCGCGGGGGCGCTGCCCTGGTGGTGTATCGGATCAGCGAGGAGCCCGCGCGCGACGGCGTCCGCGTGGGCGAGCGCCACTACGCCGGCGTCCCGTGGCCCGCGGCCTGTCCCGAGGGCGACGCCGGCTGCCGCATCGCGCTTTTCGCCCTGGACGTGGACGACACCTCGGACACGGCGATCCGCGTGGTGGCGGAGGACGCGGCGGGCAACGTCGCCACCGCGCGCTTCGACGCGCGCATCCAGGAACGCCAGACGCCGCGGGTTCCGATCCGCCTCTCCCAGCGTTTCCTCGAGGGAAAGATCGCGGACCTCTCCGACGCCTGGGGCCTGGAAGCGGGCGATCGCGTCGCTGCGTTCCGCACCATCAACGAGGAGCGCCGCCGGCAGGACGAGGCGCGCATCCGCGAGCTGGTCGCGCAGTCCCGGCCGCAGCCTCTGTGGAAAGGCGCCTTCCGCCAGCTCGACAACAGCAAGGTGACGAGCCTCTTCGCCGAGCGGCGCGTCTACACCGTGGGCGGTGAAACGGTTTCGAAGGCCACCCACTACGGCTACGACCTGGCCAGCACCGCCGGAGCGCCGATCACCGCCGCCAATGCGGGCCGCGTGCTCTTCGCCGGCGATCTGGGGATCTACGGCGACACCGTGCTGCTCGACCACGGGCTCGGCGTCGTCTCGCTCTACGGCCACCTGTCGAGCATCGAGGTGACGGAGGGCGAACGCGTGGCCAGGGACCAGGTCATCGGCCGCACCGGGGCCACGGGGCTGGCCGGCGGCGACCACCTGCACTTCGCCATCCTGGTCGGGGACACCTACGTCGACCCGCGCGAGTGGTGGGACCCCCGATGGGTGCGCGAGCACATCTCGGTCCGAATGAATCCGTGAGCCCCGTCCGCCGGGCAAGCGCGATCGGCGTGCCCCTGCGCGCGGACCTGCGCGGCCGGCTGCTGCGCCGCTACAAGCGTTTCCTGGCCGACGTGGAGACCGAAGACGGCCGCGTGCTCACGGTGCACTGCCCCAACCCCGGCGCCATGACCGGCTGCGACACGCCGGGCTCACCGGTGCGCTGCTCGACCAGCGACGACCCGCGCCGCAAGCTGCGCCACACCCTGGAGATGATCCGGGTGGGGCGCACCTGGGTGGGCCTCCACACCGGCCGCGCCAACGCGCTGGCCGCCCGAGCGCTGGAGACCGAAGCGCTGCCGGCGCTGGCGGGCTACGCCGAGATCCGCCGCGAGGTGACGGCCGAGCCGGGCTCGCGCCTGGATTTCCGGCTGACGGGCGGGCGCCGCCGCAAGCCCCTGTGGCTGGAGGTGAAGAGCGTCACCCTGGCGGCGGGCGACGTGGCGCGCTTCCCGGACGCGGTGACGACGCGCGGCGCCCGCCACATGCGGGCGCTGGCGAAGCTGCGCGCGGCAGGCGACCGCGCCGCGGTGCTCTTCGTGGTGCAGCGCGCCGACTGCCGGCGCGTCGAGCCCGCAGCGGAGATCGACCCCGCCTACGCCGCGGCCCTGCGCGACGCCGCCCGGGCCGGCGTGGAGGTGCACGCCCTGCGCGCCCGGGTCACGCCGCGACGCCTGGTGCTGGACGGTGCGCTCCCGGTGGCGCTGTGAGGGACGCCGCCGGCATCCGCCGCGCATTGCTGGCCTGGTACGACGCCAACCGGCGCGATCTCCCCTGGCGCCACAGCCGGGACCCCTACGCCATCTGGATCTCGGAGGCGATGCTCCAGCAGACCCGCGTGGAGACGGTGATCCCCTACTACGAACGCTTCCTGGGGCGCTTCCCGGACGTGCGCGCCCTGGCTACGGCCGACATGGACGACGTGCTCTCGGTATGGGCCGGGCTCGGCTACTACTCCCGCGCGCGAAACTTGCGCGCGGCTGCCCAGGAGGTGGTGGAGCGCCACGGTGCCCAGCTTCCCGGCGACGCCGAGGCACTGCGCTCGCTCCCCGGCATCGGCCGCTACACGGCGGGCGCGGTGGCATCGATCGCCTTCGACCGGCCCGAGCCGGTCCTGGACGGCAACGTCAAGCGCGTGCTGGCCAGGCTGCTGGCCCTGCGCGAGGACGTGAAGCGCGCCGACGTGACCGAGCGCCTGTGGGCCGAGGCGAGCGAGCTCGCCGCCGGGCCCCGCCCGGGCGACTTGAACCAGGCGCTGATGGAGCTGGGCGCCCTGCGCTGCACGCCTCGCTCGCCGGACTGCGGCGCCTGCCCGCTCTCGCGGCGCTGCGCGGCCCGGCGCGCCGGCGACCCGGAGTCGATTCCGCTGCGCACGCCGCGACGCGCCGTGCCCCGCGTGGAGGCGGCCGCCGCGTTGGTG
>JAFDET010000076.1 GCA_019310195.1 Deltaproteobacteria bacterium | reverse complement strand
CCCCGATCTCCCCGACGGACTGCACCCGGCGCTGCGGGACTTCGGGATGCCTCTCTCGGGCGCCATTCCGAGCGCGCCGCGGGAGCCCGCGCCCACCACGCACCGTGGCGTGGGAGGGATCGACGCGCAGGCGGCGCTGGAAGCCGCGGAGCCCCCGGAAGAGACGGAGGCGCCCATGGCCGCCGCGCCGTCGCCGCCGCTGGAGCAGGAGCCGCCGGCGCCCGTGCCCACTCCGGTCGCTGCGGCGCCGCAGTCGCCGGCGATGCCGGCCGCGGGGGCCGACGACGATGTGGCCAAGGCGGAGCGCCTGGCTCGGATCATCGTCTCCGACGTCGTCCTCTACAACGAGGAGAAGTTTGCCGCGGCGGTGGCTTCGGGCAGTGTGATCGAGATGATGGAGCCGGAGCTGCAGGAGGGCCGCTCGCTCTTCCAGCAGAGGGTCGACCCCGCGATTGCCGGGCAGAAGGACTTCCTGCGCGAGGAGCTGCTGCGCGTGGCGCGGCAGCGGGGGATGAGCTGAGACGACCATGCTGGACCGAGAACGCCGAAGCATCGAGCTCGATCTGGAGAGCTCCGACGAAGAGATCCGCCGTCTGGCGGTGGAGCGCATGGCGGGCCTGCCGGTCGCGGACGCGTTGCCCGGCCTGCTGGCGTGCCTTGGGGATCCGGGTTGGCGCGTGCGCAAGGCGGCGGTGGATCGCCTGGTCGAGGCGCCGGCGGCCTGGAGCGCCGATGCCGCCCTCGTCACGGCGCTCTCTGACGGAGAGAACCCGGGGCGCCGCAACTCCGCCGCCGAAGCCCTGATTCGTCGCGGCGAGAGCGCCGTGGATTCGCTGCTCGAGGCCACCGCCAGCGATGACGTGGACGTGCGCAAGCTGGCCGTGGACACGCTGGCGGGCATTGCTGCGCCGCGCGCGCTCGACCGGCTGCTGGAGATGCTCGACGACGTGGACCCGAACGTGCGCGCGGCGGCGGCCGATGCGCTGGCCGTCGTGGGGGACGATGCCGTTGCGCCCCTGCTGCTCTCGGTTGCGACGCGCGCCGACGACGATCCCCTGGTGGCGTTCTCGGCGCTTCAGGCCCTGGCCCGCCTGGAGGTGTCCATTCCCGCACAGGAGCTGCTGCGCACCCTGGATACGCCGCTCCTGCGCCCCGCCGCCTACGCGGTGATGGGACAGGCCGCCGACGAGGACGAGAGCGCGGTGGAGGTCCTGCTGAAGGGACTGCAGGCAGCGTCGCGCTCCGGCCGCGAAGCGGCGATCTCCGCACTGCTGCGCCTGGTGTCGCGGCGTGACGACGCCGCTGCCGAAGCGCTGGCCGAGCAGATTCGCAGCCACAGCGACGGTCTGCCTCAGGACGACGCCCAGGAGCGGCTGGCCAGCGCGGATCTCCCCATGCGTCTGGTGCTGATCCAGTACCTGGGGCTCCTGGGTCGCGCTGAGAGCGCCGTGCCGATCCTGTCGGCAGGGCGGGACGAGGCCCTCGAGGAGGTCGCGCTGTCGGCTCTGGCCGAGCTGGGCGAGCGAGCCGAGCACGGCATCGAGGCTTCCTGGTCCGAGCTCGACGCCGAGGACCGGTGCCTGGCGTGCCGCGCCTTGGCCCGCACGTCCGGCGCGACCGGGAATGCGCGGCTCGTTGCCGCTCTCGACGATCCGGACACGGCCCTGCGCAGCGCAGCCGCGCTGGCGCTGGGCGTCCGACGCTGCGCCGACGCGCTGCCTGCCCTGGTCCATCGCCTCGAAGCGGTGGCGTCCCTCGAGGGCGATCTCGAAGGCGAGGATGAGCGCAGCGCGCTCACGACGGCCCTCATCGAGCTCACCCAGCCGGTGGACGGCGGCGCCGATCTGCACGACCGCACGGTAGAGCTCCTGGGCCAGCGTCTCGACGGCGCACCCGAGCCGGTACGCCTGGCGCTGGCGACCGTGCTGGGGCGGATCGGCCGGCCCCAGGACGAGCGGTTGGTTGCGTGGCTGCTGAAGGACCCCAGCCCGGGCGTGCGCCGCGCAGCGGTGCAGGCCCTGGCGAGACTCGGGCACGGCGAGGACGCGGAGCCGCTGCGCCTGGCCCTGGCCGACGAGGCCTCCGGCGTGCGCATCGCGGCCGCCGCGGCGCTGGCTGCATCCCACAGTCCCCGCGCCCTGGGAGATCTCGAGCATCTGGCCGACGACGAGGACCCTCGCGTCCGGGCCGCTGCCCTGCATGCGGTGGGCGAGCGGGCGGCCGCGGGCGGCGAGGAAGCGTCACGGCAGGCCCGCGACCTGCTGGCCCGCGCTCTCGGGGACGAAGGCGCCGTGGCCCTGGCAGCCGTAGAGGCGCTCCAGGTCCTGGGGGGCGAGTCCGCCGCCGTCGCCGCGCGCAGCCTGCTGGAACGCGACGAGCCCGAGTTGGTTCGCGCCGCGGCCGCGTGCATCGGCCTGCACGGCGAGCGCGGTGCGCTGGAGGAGCTGGTTCCCCTGGTGGGTCATCCCGACTGGTCCGTCCGGGCCGAGGTGATCGGGGCGCTGGCGGAACGCGCCGTCGTGGCCTCGGTGCCTGCGATCTTGCGGCGACTCGAGACCGAACAGGACGACTTCGTGCGCGACGTGATCCTGCGCGCACTGCGGAGGCTCGAGGGCTAGGGGCGATGACGTTTCCCGGCGAACAGAGCGAGTTGCAGATGACCGACGCGGAATTCCGCATGGTCTGCGAGCTGCTGCGCAAGCACTGTGGGCTCCACTTCGGTAAGGAGTCCCGCTACGTGCTGGAGAAGCGTCTGGCGCGCCGCCTGCGTGAGCTCGGGCTCACCAGCTTTGCGTCCTTTCACTTTCAGCTGCGCAAGGACGACCAGGAGCTGGCGCGGGTCGTGGACCTGCTGGTCACCAACGAAACCTACTTCTTCCGCGAGAAGAACCAGCTGCGGGCGCTCTTCGAGGAGATCCTCCCGGAGCTGCGGCGCCGGACCCCCGAGCACCCCGTGGCCCTCTGGTCCGCCGGGTGCTCCAGTGGCGAAGAGCCGTACACGCTGGTGATGCTGGCCCTCGAAGCGGGACTGCGTCCGGGGCGGGACCTCAAGGTCTACGCGTCCGACATCTCGCGTCCCATGCTCCAGAAGGCACGCCGCGGTGTCTACCGCGAAGCGTCCTTCCGCCAGACGGATCCCCGCTTGCGCGAGCGCTACTTCCGAGAGAAGGACGGCCAGTGGCAGATCGTGGACGGCGTCAAGAGACACGTTGACTTCATCCACCTCAACCTCCTGGATCGCTCCAAGATGGCGCTGCTCGGCAGCATGGACGTGACCCTCTGCCGCAACGTGATCATCTACTTCGACACCCCGGTGAAGGAGCGGGTGATCGACACCTTCGATCAGAAGCTGCGCCCCGGGGGCTACCTCTTGCTGGGGCACTCGGAGTCGCTGATCAACATCTCCAGCGCGTTCGAGCTGCGTCACCTGCGTCACGATCTGGTCTACCGCAAGCCCGCGCCGGGCGACTCTCCCTACGACCCGTGGCACGCGGCCGCGGCAGCGGCCGTTGTCCGCGTCGACGTGGAGGGCGAGCGATGACGGAGCGGGGACCGATCCGCGTGCTGGTCATCGACGACTCCGCCTTCAGCCGGCGCACGATCACGCGCATGCTCGAGAGCTCGCCCCTGGTCGAGGTGATCGACTCCGCCCGGGACGGCGAGGAGGCCCTGCGCAAGACCTTCGAGCTGCAGCCGGACCTCGTGACCCTGGATCTCGAGATGCCGCGCATGGACGGGTTCACGTACCTGCGCCTGGTGATGAGCAAGCGCCCCACGCCCATCATGGTGATCAGCGGGCGCAGTGACGACCAGGATGTGTTCAAGGCGCTGGACCTGGGCGCGGTCGACTTCATCTCCAAGCCTTCGCCCCGCGCCACGCCGGAGCTGGAGTCGATCCAGCAGGAGCTGATCCGCAAGGTTCACGCGCTGAGGGAGCTGCGTATCGACAAGGTGCGCGAGCGCATCGACGCTGCGCCCAGCATGGCCCGGGAGCCCGTCTCGGACCCCCGGGCGCAGGCGCCCGCAGCCGTGGTGATCGGCTCCTCGACGGGTGGACCCGCGGCCCTGATGCAGATCTTCGGCGCCTTCGTGGAGCCGCCGCCCTTCGCGTTCCTGGTCTCGCAGCACATGCCGGAGGGTTTCACCCAGGGCTTCGCCGACCGGCTGGACCGGCTCACTCCCATGCGCGCCCGCGAGGCTTGCGAGGGCGACGAGCCGGAGCCGGGCCTGGTCCTGGTTTCGCCCGGCGGCAGCCATCTGGTGGTGGAGGCGCGCCGGGGACGGCCCGTGGTGCGGATCGAGCCCGGGGGCCGGGAGGACAAGTACGTGCCTTCCGTGGACCGGCTCTTCCAGTCCGCCGCCAAGTGCTGGGGCCCGGACTTGCTGGCGGTGGTGCTGACCGGGATGGGGGACGACGGACGGCGTGGCGTACGCGCCGTGGAGGCGTCCGGCGGCCAGATCGTCGCCGAGAGCGAGGAGACGGCGGTGATCTTCGGGATGCCGCTTCAGGCGATTCGAACCGGGGTCGTCGATGCGGTGCTTCCGCTGCCGGAGATCGGTCCGGCGATCCAGTCTGGACTCCCGAGCACGCGAGCGCGCTCGGATAGGCAAGGGGAACGGGGATGAGCAAGGAACGCGGTGGTGTGTTCGCCCGGGGTGAGGAGTTTCTGAAGCTCTTCAGCCGAGGCGCCGAGTTCACCAAGGAGATCCTGACGGAGAACGCGCGTCTCCGCAGCAGGCTGACGCGGATCGAGACCGCGCAGACGTCGGCGGCGCAGGACCCCGACGACTGGGAGAAGCTCCGCGAGGAGCTGAGCGGCCGGATCGAGTCCCTGGAGGTCGAGCGCGACGGCGTGCTCGAGCGGCTGCGCGAGGTCGAGGGGGAGAACCAGCACTTCGCCGAGCGCTACGTGGAGATCGAGGACGAGAACAACGCACTCGCCAACCTCTACGTGGCGAGCTTCCAGCTCCACTCGACTCTGGACCTGTCGGAAGTGCTCAAGATCATCCTCGAGATCGTGATCAACCTGATCGGGGCCGAGGTCTTTGCGGTCTACGTCGTCGATGAGAAGACCAACCGGCTGGAGGCGGTGGCGTCGGAAGGACAGCCCCTGATCGCCTTCCCGGCGGTGCCCACCGGCTCCGGCGTCATCGGGACCTGCGTGGCCTCCGGGGACACCTGGTGCGGGGATGCCCGAGGCTCGGAGGATCTGAGCGCACCGATCGCCTGCATCCCGCTGCGCATCGAAGACCAGTCGATCGGGGCGATTGCAATCTACAGCCTGCTCCAGCAGAAGCAGCGGTTCACCCCCCTGGATCACGAGTTGTTCACGCTGCTCGCGGGGCACGCGGCCACGGCGATCTTCTCGAGCCGCCTGTTCGCGCACTCCGAGCGCAAGCTGAGCACGATCCAGGGATTCATCGATCTCCTCACCAAGTGAGGCCGGGAGCGCAGGGAGCGACGGGGAGTACGTCATGACGAAACACAGGATCCTGATCGTCGAAGACAGCCCGACCATGCGGCAGCTGCTGGCCTTCGCGCTGAAGCGCTTGAAGGACGTGGAGATCGTCGAGGCACAGGACGGGATGGACGGTCTCCGAAAGGTGACCAGCGACCACTTCGACCTGGCCCTGATCGACATCAACATGCCGGTCATGGACGGTCTGAAGCTGGTGAGCCTGATCCGCGGTGAGGACAGCATCGCGGACATGCCCATCGTGGTGGTCACGACCGAGGGCGCCAGCGAAGACCGCGAGCGGGCGCTGGCGTTGGGGGCGAACGAGTACCTGACGAAGCCGATCCAGGCGAACAAGGTGCTCTCCGTGGCCAAGTCGCTGCTCAAGGTCGGGTGAGACGGGCCGTGACGGACCCGCCCGGAGCCGAGGGGGCGCGCCGCG
Source organism: Deltaproteobacteria bacterium (assembly GCA_019310195.1). GTDB lineage: Bacteria > Myxococcota_A > UBA9160 > UBA9160 > JAFDET01 > JAFDET01. Next base: position 5,847 of record JAFDET010000076.1, on the reverse strand, counting down.
GGGACCTCTTCCGGCGCCGGCTGATCGTCAACCTGTCGCTGGTCTCGGCGCCGCCGGTGGCGCTGATCGTCCTCTACATCCTCGCCCTGGTGCGCCTGCCTCCCGCGCACCTGCGCGTCTTCGTGGCGGTGACCGCCGTTTCGGCCGCGGTCCTGTTCCCCCTCCTGAACTGGATGTACCACCGGCTCTACGCCCAGATCGCGGACGTGCTGAACCGCGAAGAAGACCAGAGCCTCAGCCAGGAGGAGCGGGCCGGGGCCTTTCGCACGTTGACCAGCCTGCCTCGGATCCTGTTCGTGCGCGGCATCTGGATCTGGATCGCGTGTGCCATGCTGGTGTCGGGCGGCACCTGGTACCTGACCGAGGGGCTGCGCCCCGCCACCGCGGGCTCGCTCTTCGCCGCGATGATCTCCGGCGGCGTAGTCCTGGAGATCTTCCTGGCTCTGTTGGCCAAGCGCATCGGCGAGCCCGAGCGCTTGCGGCTGGCGCGCTCCCTGGCCGATCCGGATCTGCGCGAGGCGACCGTCGTGCCGCTCGGCCTGTCGCGCAAGCTGCGCGTCTCCCTGGTGGGCGTCACGGTCGTGACCGTCGCGTTCGCCATTCTGCTCTCCCATGTGCGCTCGACCCAGAAGGTGGAGTCATTCGTCTCCCAGCTTCAGGCGGTGCTGTTGGAAGAGGCGGGCAGCGCTCCGGACGCCCTCCGCCTGGAGGCGCTGCGACGAGATGCCGTGCGCCTGGGCGCCGCCAGCGAGCTGGCGCTGCTGGACGCCGCCGGCGAGCGGGTCCTGTGGGGCCGGGCGGACGCGCTGGTGGGTGTGGAACGGGAAGCGCTGCGCGCGGCGCCGCAGGGCGGCGACGGGGACGGCTTCGACTCGCCCAACGTGTTCAGCTGGCGCCGGCTGCCAGACGGCAGGGTCCTGCTGGCTTCGATTGCCTGGAGTGAGATACGGATCGGCGCGGATCACTCGCAGCTGCTCTTCAGCGCCGTGCTTGCCGGCTCGGCGCTGCTGGCGTGGCTGGCGGCCTGGCTGCTGGCCGCGGACGTCACCCGTGCCGTGGCGGCACTGGGGCGTCAGGCGGAGAGCATCGCCGAAGGCGACCTGGGTGGCGGCGAGGTGTTCGATGCCGAGGACGAGCTGGGCGCCCTGGGGCGCTCCTTCGATCGCATGCGGGCAGGCCTGCGGGGGATGATGTCGGCGGTGGCGGAGACCGCAACCCAGGTGGAGTCGGCCACCGGGGAGATCGGCGACTCGGCCCAGCAGGTGGGCCGAGCCAGCGCGGCCCAGGTGGACGCGCTCGCGGGCGCGGCGGAGTCGGTCGATCGCATTCACCGCGGCAGCCGGGGCATCGCGGATTCCTCCGACGAGCTGGCGCGCGCGGTGGAGGAGTCCACCAGCTCGGCCCACGAGATGGGGGCCGTGGGCGCGGCGCTCAGCGATACGGCGGTGTCGCTCGCCGCCCGGGTGGACACGGTTTCGAGCGCCGTCGAGCAGATGGCGGCGAGCATTCGGGAGGTGGCGCGCAGCGCCGACGCCCTGACCGAAGCCGCGAGCGACACGTCCGGCAGCATGGAGGAGATGGCCAGCTCGGTGCGCGGGGCTGAGCAGCACGCCGGAGAGACGAGGCGGCTCTCCCAGAGCGTGATCACGGCCGCTGAGAGGGGCCGCGAGCGCGTGGCGCAGACGATTCGGGGCATGGAGGTGATCCGCAGCGAGACCGAGACCGCCCGCACCGTGATCGGCTCCCTGGGAACCCGCGCCACCGAGATCGGGAGCATCCTCGGAGTGATCACCGGCGTAGCCGACGAGACCAACCTGCTGGCGCTGAATGCGGCGATCATCTCAGCCCAGGCGGGCGAGCACGGGCGCGCGTTCGCCGTGGTGGCCGACCAGATCAAAGACCTGGCGGACCGGGTGCTGTCCAGCACCCGCGAGATCGAGGCGCGCGTGGACGCAGTGCAGCGCGAGACCGGCAACGCGGTGGCCGCCATCGAGCGCGGCGCCGAGTCGGTGGCCAGCGGCGTCTCGCTCTCCGCCGAGGCCGGCGAATCCCTGGAGGAGATCACCCAGGCCGCCCGGGAGAGCGGCGAGCGCATCGAGGAGATCGTGTCGGCCACCGGCGAGCAGAGCAAGTCGGCGGCCCACGTGGTCGAGCTGATGGAGCGCGTGCAGGCCGGCGTGGAGCGGATCCGGCGGGCCAGCCTGGAGCAGGACCGGGGTAACGAGCTGATCTTGAACGAGGTGACGGACATGCGTCACGCCGGCGATCGCGTCAGCTCCACCACCCGTGAACAGCAGGCGGGCGCCGGACAGATCCGGGATGCCTTCGAGCGCGTTGGAACGTCGGTGGAGCGGATCCGCCAGGCCATCGCCGATCAGGTGGAGGCGTGCGCGCGCGCCGCCGAGCTCTTCGAGGGCATGCGCGGCGACACCCACGCCAACCAGGAGGCCGTGGGCCGCATGAGCGGAACCAGCGACGAGCTGCTGCGCCACGCCGAGGCGCTCCGCGAGCGCGTGCGGCGCTTCCGCCTGGAGGCCTAGCCGCCTCTCGGCCCGCTCCCTATCCTGCGGGCCGTGGCACGCCGCGGGCTATCACTCCTATCGCTCCTGCCGATCCTCCTCGCCCTGACCGGGTGCGGCTATGCGCTCGTCGACTACCCGGAGCGGGATGAGGCGATCGCCATCGCCGTGCAGACCTTCGAGAACGAGTCCTACGAGCCCGGTTACGAGATCGTGGTGGCCGACGCGCTGCGCCGGGAAGTGGCCCGACGCGGCGCCATGCGCCTGGTCAACGACGCCGGGGCTGCAGAGATCTTGTTGCGCGGGCGGGTGGCCGACATCGCCACCTCCGGGCGCAGCTTCTCGTCGGTGGTGAGCACGCTGGAGTTCGCGGTCGGGGTGAGTCTCGACCTGGAGCTGATCCGCCCCGGCACCGAGATCGGGATCGACCGGAGGGCCCTGCGCGCCCGCGAGAGCTACCTGGCCAGCGCCGACATCGAGGTGGAGCGCAAGAACCGCGAAGAGGCTTTGCGCAAGATCGCGGTGATGCTGGCCACGCGAATCCACGACCTGATCTGGGAGGTGGCTCCCCCGTGAGCCCTGACGAGCTCGAGCGCGAGCTCGCGGAAGGAACCCTCCGCTCGGCCTACCTCCTGGCCGGTGACGAAGCCTTGCTGCGCGACGATTGCCTGCGTGCCATCCGCGCAGCGACCCTGACGGCGGATGCCGGCGACTTCAACGAGGATCTGCTCGACGGCGCCGCCACCGAGCCGGGCAGCTTCCTCGACGCATTGCGCACCCTACCGGTGATGGCGCCGCGGCGGCTCGTGGTGCTGCGCGAGCCGGTCCAGCGTCGCGCGGCCTCCAAGGCTCTGCTGGACGCGCTGTCGCCGGCGCTGGTCGAGCTGGCGGACCGCGAGGACGTGGTCCTGGTGGTCACGTCGGCGAAGCCCGACGGTCGTGCAAAGTGGGTCAAGGCCTTCGCTGAGCCCCACGCGCTGGTGTCGTGCGAAGCGCCCCGTCGGGAACGCGACATCGCCGCCTTCGCGCGCGCCGAGGCACGGCGCCAGGGCGTGTCGCTGGACGCGGGTGCGGTGCAGCTTCTCGCAGAGCGCATCGGACCCAACCTGCTGCTGCTGCGTCAGGAGGTCGCGAAGGCGGCGCTGCTGGCGGAGCCGGGGGAGACCGTCGATCGCGAGCAGCTGGCGTGGCTGACTTCCGATGTCGCCGAGGAGCCCATCTGGGATCTGACCGACGCCATCGGCGGGGGGCACACCGCCGAGGCACTGGTCGTGCTGCGGCGGATCCTGGAGCAGGGTGCGGCCCCGCCCATGGTCCTGGGGGCGCTGGCCAGTCATATGCGCAGGCTGACGCGGCTTTGCCACGGCGGGCGCGTCGGCGGCCCGCCCTTCGTGGTGCGCAAGCTGGAGAGCCAGGCGCGTCGCTACCGCGCTGCGCGGCTGCTCGCCTGCCTGGACGCGATCGCAGATGTGGACGAAGTGCTGAAGGGGCGCGGCTCGCTGCCCCCGGACCTGGCCCTCGAGCGCCTGGTGATGGGCCTTTCGGCCTAGCCTGGCGAAAGGAGGGCGTCGGCCGCTAGGCCTGGAGGCGCTTGGCCAGACGCGAGACCTTGCGGCTGACCCGCCCCTTGGGCAGCACGCCGTGGCTCGCCGCCTTCCGCAGCTCTCGCTCTGCGCTGCGGAAGGACGTCCGCGCGGCGTCGGCGTCTCCGCCTGCCACGGCCTCCAGGAAGCCTTTCACGGCGCTTCGTACCCGGGTGCGAATCGCGCGGTTGCGGTCGCGTCGTTTGGGCGTCTGGCGGGCGCGCTTGGCTGCGGACTTGTGATTGGCCACCGGTCTCTCCGTGCAGAAGGCCCGAACCCTAGTCGAGGGGGCGGCACCTGTCGACCAGCGCCGCCGGTTCAGTCGCTGGGGCGAGAGGCCGATACGTCGGCGGGGCCTCGTGTCCCGGGAGGGGACCCGTCTGAACGCGGTTCGACCGCTCGTATGGCTGCTCGTGCTCAGCGCCGTGGCGCTGCTGGGGGGCGTGCGTCCTGCGTCGGCTGAGGCCTCCATGGCCCGCACGCCGCGTTTCGTGGAGGCCTGGTCCGAGCCGGGGGTCTCCCTCGAGGCCCGGGTGGAGAACACCCGCACTGCTGCGCTGGAGCTGGGGCTGAGAAACGTGGAGCCCGCGGCCCGGGCGCTGCTGGCAAGCCCCCCCGAGGGGATCCGCCGCGTGGAGATCGCCCGCATGGCGGTGCGCCTGGCACCCGACCTGCCCGCGGCCCACATGGCCCTGGCCGTGGCGAGCCTCACGGACAACTTCGCCCCGATCGGGGCGGCCCGTGCGACCGTGGACGCGGTGGCCGCTTTCCGGCGCAACCTGGAAGCCTCGCTCTGGCTTTACGCGGCCTCCTTCCATGCCGCCGCCATGGCGCTGGCCGGTGGCGCCATCCTCTACCTGGTCCTGTCCGCCCTGTGGGTGACGCGGGAGGCGGCTCACGATCTCGGTGACCGGCTCGCCGCCGATACCCCCAAGCCGTCCCGGGCTGCGCTGCTGGGGGTCGTCATGCTGGCCCCGGCGGCGGCAGGACAGGGCATCTTGGGTCTGTGCCTGGCGTGCCTGGTGGTCGCCGCGGCCTACGGAACCCGGCGCAGCTGGGTCGCCGCAGGCCTTGCGGCTCTGGCTCTCACGGTGGCCCTGCATCCGATGCTCCAGCAAGCGGGCAAGGCGCTGGGCGCATTCCACTCGGACCCGGTGGCCCTTTCGGTCCACAACGCCCAGCATGGCTTCGCGACGCCGATCCACCTGGCGCGGCTGGAGGGTGCGGCCGAGAGCGACCCCCTGGCGGCGCGTGCCCTGGCCATGGGCGTCAAGCGCACCGGTGACCTGCAGGCGGCGGACGCACGTTATGCGGCATTGCTGGTCGAGGCCCCGGACGATCCGGTGCTGCTCAACAACGCGGCCAACGTGCGCCTCGCCCTGGGTGACACCGACGGCGCCATCGGTTTCTACCGGAAGGCCCTGCAGCGCCGGTCCTCGGCGGTGACCTGGTTCAACCTCTCCCAGGCCTGGGGCGCTGCGCTCAACGTCGTCGAGCTGGACGCCGCGCTGGCCACCGCCCAGCAGCTGGACTCCGAGCTGGTCGAGGACCTGTCGCTGATCCAGGAGCGGGCCATCCACTTCGTGGCCGACCAGACCGTCGAGCCGTCCCTGCTGCGCGCGCGCGCCCTGGCCGCCTCCGACGGTGGCCCCGTGGCCGACGCGCTGAGGTGCCCCCTGGCACCGGGGCTGCTGGGCGCCACTCCGCTGGCCACCGGCGCCGCGCTCGTGGGGGCCCTGGCCCTG
>JAFDET010000310.1 GCA_019310195.1 Deltaproteobacteria bacterium | reverse complement strand
GCCCGCCAGTTCGTCGACGACTTCGCCGGTCGCCGCCTCCTCGCAACGCAGAAACCTACGGGACAGTCCCTTTAGTTGACGCCCATTCGGGCGTCAACTAAAGGGACTGTCCCGTAGGTTTCTCAGCCGCAGACTTCGGTTAGGACTCGGAGGGCGTTTTCGCCGAGGGCTTTGCGGATGACGGACTCGGAGTGACCTCGTTCCAACATCACCCGGGTCACCCGCGGTAGCCCCGTGACGTCGCCCAGGCCCTCCACCGGAACGATGGCGCCGTCCCAATCGCTGCCCAGGGCCACGCAGTCGACGCCGCCCACGCGGATGGCGTGCTCGATGTGGTCCACGAAGCCCTCGACCCCGGGACGGCCGACGAAGCCGCGCGCCAGACACAGGCCGATCACGCCGCCCCGCTCGGCCACCGCCCGGATCTGGGCGTCGCTCAGGTTGCGGCGGAAGTCGAACAGGGCCCGACACGCGGTGTGGCTCACCACGAAGGGTCGCGTCACGAGGCCCAGCGCCTCTTCGACACCCGCTTCGTTCACGTGGGCGAGGTCCACCACCATGCCCATGCGCTCCATCTCGGCGACGAGGTCGCGCCCGAACGGCGTGAGCCCGCGCCCGTCGAAGGCGGCCACGGTCATCGGGTACGCCGCCGACGAGGCCTGGAAGTGGGTGAGGCCGATCATGCGCAGCCCGCGCTGGTAGGCGGCGTGCACGTTCTGCAGGTCGCTCTCGATGCCGTGGGAGCCTTCCAGGCCGGCGAAGGCGGCGAAGCGGCCCTCGTCCATGGCGGCCCGCATCTCGCTTCCGCTCCGGCAGAAACGCATCTCGTCGGCGTGACGCCGCGCCGCCTCGTCCAGCACGTCCAGGGTCAGCAGGGTCTGGTCGATGCCGCGCTCGTCCTCCAAGCGCGCCAGCCAGCGCAGCGGCGCCATCAGCTCCTCGCGCACCTCGCGCGGGCTGATGACCAGACCCATCACGGCGCCGTCCAGGCCGCCCTCCCGCGCCCGAGGCAGGTCCATGTGCCAGCTGATGGGGGAGCGCGGTAGCCGGTTGGTGTGCCGGGAGGCGATCTCGTAGCCCAGGAGCCGCATGGACAGCAGCGTGTCCAGGTGCAGGTCCAGCACCCGCGCGTCCCGGTGCAGGGCCAGCACGTCGTCAGAAACCTGGGGCGCCTCGGGGCCGCAGCCCGCAAGCAGGGCTCCGGCCGCGGCGGCACTGCTCTGCAGGAAACGCCGTCGGGTGAGTTCGTTCACGCCGCGATTCTACACCCGGACGCTATGCTGCGACGCACTCGTGCTCGGCGCCGTGGCCACCGGACATCCCAGGACCAGCGATGCCGCCGTCGCCATGCTGCGCGAAGGCGGCAACGCCTTCGACGCCATCGTGGCCGCCGGCTTCGCCGCCGCGGTGGCGGAGCCGGGCTTCACCAGCCTGGGTGGCGGGGGGTTCCTGCTGGCGCGCACCGCGGAAGCCGAGGAGGTGCTCTTCGACTTCTTCGTGGACACGCCGGGCCGCGGCGCCCCGGGCCAAGATCGGGATCCCCACTTCCTGCCCGTCACGATCCAGTTCCCGGGCTCCGAGCAGGTCTTCAACGTGGGCCGTGGCTCGGTGGCGGTGCCCGGCGTGCTGGCCGGGTTGCTGCACGTCCACCGGCGCCTGGGGCGCCTGCCGCTGCGCAGCGTCGTGGCGCCGGCCGCGGTCCTGGCCCGCGGAGGCGTCGTGGTGACCGGCCTCCAAGCCTACGTCCTTGGGCTGCTCACACCGATCCTGGGCCTCGAGGGCGGCCACCTCTACACGCCATCGGGTCGCGCGCCGGCCGAGGGCGAGCGTTTGCGCAACCCGGATCTGGCCGCGTTCCTGGAGGCGCTGCCCGAGGACGGCGGGAGCCGCTTCTACTCCGGTGAGCTGGCCGCGCGGATCGTCGCCGACATGCACCAGGGGCAGGGGCTTCTCACCGCCGACGACCTGGCGGCGTATCGCGTGCTCGAGCGCGAGCCCCTGGAGGTGGAGTATCGCGACCGCCGCGTGCTCACGAATCCCGCCCCGTCGTGGGGCGGGGGCCTGGTGGCGTTCGGGCTGGACGAGCTGGCCCGCAGCGACCTGCCGCGCCTGGAGCCGGACGGGCCGGAGCATGCCGTGGCGCTGGCCGCGACCCTGGAGGCCATGGAGCGCCATCACGTGGAAGGCGCCGGGCGCGGCTTCAGCCGCGGCACCACCCACGCCAGCGTGGCCGACGCACACGGCAATGTCGCCAGCATGACCACAAGCAACGGCGAGGGCTCGGGCTACGTCGTTCCCGGCGCCGGCATCATGCTCAACAACATGCTGGGCGAGGACGACCTGCACCCCGACGGCTTCCACTCCAGCCCGCCGGGCCAGCGCGTGGCCTCGATGATGTCGCCGTCGCTGATCGAGGACGAGGCCGGCCCGGACCTGGTGCTGGGCAGTGGCGGGAGCAAGCGGATCCGGACCGCGGTGCTGCAGGTGGCGCAGCGCAGCGTGGACTTCGGTACGCCGCTGCCGCAGGCGGTCGCGGCGCCGCGCATGCACTGGGACGGTGAGGTGTTGCAGGTGGAGCCGGGTCTGGCCGAGGCCACGCTGGCGGCGCTGCGCCACCGCTGGCCGGTCAACCTCTGGCCGGAGCCCAACCTCTACTTCGGCGGCGTCCACGCCGTCGCGCCGCGGCGCGGCCAGGCGGCGGGGGACGCTCGGCGCGGGGGGGCGGCGCAGATCGTCGCGTAGAGGCCACGCCGATCAGCAGCACCAGGGCCATGGTGACCAGCATCCCGGTGCCCGGCTCCGGCAGCAGGGCCAGGGGCACATCCCAGCCGATGTCCGCCAGCCCGGCGTAGTCCAGCGGCGTCAGCAGCTTGCGGGTGCCGGTGGTGATCGCGGGATCCATGGCGGGCTCCGGGCTGAGCCCCGAGTTCGCCCAGTGGGCGTCGTCCGGTACTGCCAGCGGCACCGGCGCTCCGTGCACGCCTTGGGCGGTGGCCCCGATGAAGGTGCCGTCGCCGAAGTTGATCTGCTCGTCCCAGGACGCAGCGGAGCCGAACCCAAAGACGTGGCCCAGCTCGTGCACGGCGACCGACAGGAAGTCCACCTGACCGGCCGCCGGCAGGCCGGCCGCCAGGTTCCAGTTGGTGTCGGTGTCGAAGGAGATCCAGCCGCCCCAGGGGCCGAAGTCGCTGGGCATGGGGTCCAGCTCGCCGGTCTCGCCCCGGGCATCCACCTGGTTGCGCCAGGCGCTGCCGGTGGGGTTGCTGGTGAAGGCGATGGAGGCGCCGCCGGGCGCGGCCTCGCCGGCCGTGGTGCCGCCCAAGTCGCGGGCGCCCACGAACACGATCAGCGTGTCGTCGGCCACGAAGAGGTCCGGGATCGCGAAGCTGTCCACGCCGCTGGTGGGCTGGCGGATCAGCGCCGACCAGGAGTTGGGCGCCGGCACCGAGCCCGGATCGATCTCCGCCAGGGTATCCAGCAGCGGGGTGAACTGGAGGGCGGCCAGGTCCAGGACCGCACGCACCGCGGGGTCGTCGACGAACGTCCCCGTGGCGTAGTCGTAGTTGAAAGTCGTAGTTGAACTGCACGCTGACCGTGGCGCGGGCGGAGCCGCTCGCCAGCAGCACGGCCAGCGTCAGTAGCAATGCGCGCGCGTGGACGTGCAGTCTGCGGCCCATGGTCCCCTCCCCGGTCTTCGGGCCTCTTATCGGGTAGACCTGCACGATCCTGAGCCGGCAGCCGGGCGGCAGCTCAAGTGCAGCGTGGTGATTTCCCGTCACCCCAAGGGAACATCAAGCGCGTTCCGGTGCCGTCGTTGGCCGCTAACCTTCCCCCGGACCGGCCGCGCGGGGACGCGGTACGGAGGGCTCTGGCGTTGATCCAGTTTGAGAGGACACTCGGGGCGAC
>JAFDET010000309.1 GCA_019310195.1 Deltaproteobacteria bacterium | reverse complement strand
GTCCCCGAATGCAGGTCAGCCTTCCAGTAGCGCCTCCAGGCCCGCCTGGTCGACGATCTCGATCTCCAGCTCTTCGGCCTTGCGCAGCTTGCTGCCGGGCTCCGCGCCCGCCACCACATAGCTGGTCTTCTTGGAGACGCTGGCGGTGACCCGGCCGCCGGCCGCCTCGATGCGGGCCTTCGCCTCGTCGCGGCTCAGCCCCTCCAGGGTTCCCGTCAGGACCAGGCTGCAGCCCACCAGCGGCCCCTCCCGGGCCACCCGCGGCGCCGTCACCTCGAAGCGCACGCCGTGAGCCAGCAGACGCTCCACCTCGCTCCGGTTGTGCTCCTCGGCGAAGAAGGCGGCCAGGCTCTCGGCGATGGTGGGGCCGATCCCGGGCACCTCCTCCAGCTCCTCGCGCGTGGCGTTCATCAGCGGGGGCAGGTCGCCGAAGTGCGCTGCCAGCAGCTCCGCGACGCCCGAGCCGACGTGGCGGATGCCCAGGGCGATGAAGAAGCGCTCCAGGGTGGTGGCGCGGGCGCGATCCAGGGCGGCTACCAGGTTGTCGGCCGACTTCTCCGCCATGCGGTCGAGCTCCAGCAGCGCGTCGCGGTCCAGCTCGAAGACGTCCGACAGGCGCTTCACGAGCCCGCGGTCCACCAGCTGCTCGATCAGCTTCTCGCCCAGGCCGTCCACATCCAGGGCTCCGCGGCCGGCCAGGTGGCGCACGTTGTTCTTGAGCTGCGCCGGGCAGTCCACGTTGGGGCAGCGGGTCACCGCCTCGCCTTCCAGGCGCACCGAGGGTGTGCGGCAGACCGGGCAGCGCTTGGGCAGGCGGTAGCGGCGGGTGCGCCGCGGCCGCTTGTCGGTCACCACCATCACCACCTGGGGGATGACGTCGCCCGCTCGCTGCACGACGACGGTGTCGCCCACGCGCACGTCCTTGCGGGTTACCTCGTCCTGGTTGTGGAGGGTGGCGTGGGACACCGTGACGCCTCCCACGTGCACGGGCCGCAGCACCGCCACGGGGGTCAGCGCGCCGGTGCGGCCCACGTTGGCCTCGATGCGCTCGACCACCGTGGTCTCCTGCTGGGGCGGGAACTTGAAGGCAATGGCCCAGCGCGGCGTGCGGGGTAGGGCGCCCACGTCTTCCTGCAGCGCCAGGCTGTCCACCTTGAACACGCTGCCGTCGATTTCGATGCCCAGCGCGTTGCGCCGCTCCAGCAGCCGGGCGTGATACGCGATGGCACCCTCCACGTCGTCGCAGCGGGCGGAGTCGGGACTGACCGTGAAGCCCCACGACGCCAGGGTGGCGAGGATCCGGGTCTGGGTCGCGGCGCCCTCGGGAATCCCCTCGCCCAGCGCGTAGGCGTAGAAGCGCAGCGCGCGCAGCCGCTCCCGGTCGATCTTGTGCAGCAGGCGCAGCGCGCCGGCCGCGGCGTTGCGCGGGTTGGCGAAGGGCTCCTCACCCCGTTCCAGGCGCCGCGCGTTCAGGCGCTCGAAGGCCGCAACCGGAAGCACCACCTCGCCGCGCACGCTGACCCGGGCCGGGGGCGGCGGATCGGAGGTCAGGTCCAGGGGGATGTCGAGGACCGTGCGCAGGTTGGCCGACACGTCCTCGCCCACGCGGCCGTCGCCCCGGGTGCAGCCCACGCTCAGGTGTCCGTCCTCGTAGACCAGCTCCACCCCGGCGCCGTCCAGCTTCGGCTCCGCCGCATACGCCACCGGCTCCTCGGTGTGCAGGATGCGCTTCACCCGCTCGTCGAACGCCCGCATGGCGGCCTCGTCCATGGCGTTGTCCAGCGACAGCATGGGGACGCGGTGGGCGACGCTGGCGAAGCCTTCGGCGGGCGGCGCGCCCACCCGGTGGGTCGGCGAGTCCGGCGCCACCTGGTCGGGATGAGCCTCCTCCAGGGCCTGGAGCTCGCCAAACAGCCGGTCGTACTCGGCGTCGGAGATCTCCGGCCGGTCCTCCACGTGATACAGGCGCAGATGCCGGTTGATCTCGGCCGCGAGGGCCTCCATCCGGCGCCGCGCATCCCTCGACCCATCGGGCATAACTGGGCGTCCCTGCTGGAGAAGCCACATTAAAGGCAGAGCCGGATCGAGGCGATGAGAGAGGGGTCCCCGTGCGTCGAGACGGCGCCGGGAGGATACCACGGTCGGGGCGACGCCCCGGCCCGGAGGGGGAATGAGTCCCGAACCCAAGAGCGCCGCGCCCGGCGACCTGCCGGTTCGCCTGGTGGCAGACGCCCTGTCGGAGGGTGTGGCGGTGCTGTGCGAGGGCCGGATCGTCTTCGCCAACGCGCAACTCTGCGCGTGGGCCGGTCGGCCCGATCTGCAGGGCGTGGAGGCTTCGGAGCTCTTTGCGGGCGAGACCCCGCCGGGCGCCGGGCGGGCCACCGCCTGTCGCATGACCCGGGAGGGCGGTGAGCCGCGTCACGTCGAGCTGCGTGGCTATGCCCTATGCGACGACCAGACCCTGCTGGTTGCCTGCGACGTGACCCACGTGCACGCCCTGGAGGAAGAGATGCTGCGCACGGGCCGCGACCTGCACGAGGCCCAGCGGCGCCTCGAGCAGGTGAAGGAGCGCGCGCGCCGCGAGTCGGAGGAGCGCGAAGACCTTCTCACCGTGGTGGCCCACGAGCTGCGCACCCCCGTCACCGTGATCAGCGGCTACAACAAGCTGCTGCTCTCCGAGGATGTGGGGCCCCTGTGCGACGAGCAGCGGCGTTTCCTGGAGGAGAGCTCCAAGAGCTGCCAGCGTCTCAACCACTTCATCGGGAATCTCCTGGAGACGTCGCGGCAGGCGGCCGGCGACGCGCCCCTGGAAGTGTGCGAGGCGGCCATCGCGACCACCCTCCAGGGAGTCGTCGCCTTTCTCAAGCCGCTGCTCGAGGCCCGCGGTCTCGACGTGGAGTTGAGCCTGGACCCGCGGGCCCCGTCGGGTCGCTACGACCCGGTCCGCGTGGAGCAGGTGCTCACCAACCTGATCTCCAATGCGATCAAGTACGCGCCGGAAGACGGCGTCATCCAGGTCTCCACGCGTCCGCTGGAGGTGGAGGGCCGGGCCTTCGTCGAGATCTCGGTCGGCGACGAGGGCCCCGGCGTGGAGCCCGAGGATCGCGAGCGCATCTTCCTGCCCTACGTCCGCACCGGCGCTGCCCGCGGCGCGGGCGGTCTGGGTCTGGGCCTCGCCATCTGCAAGCGCATCGTCGATGCTCACGGCGGCAGCATCCGGATGGACGCGCGCCCCGGAGGTGGAAGCCTCTTCGTCTTCACCCTGCCTGCCCCGTCGGGCGGGGAGGTCTGAGCCGTGTCGGCCGCACGTCGAGGCAAGGCCGCCCAGCGCCGCCCGCGGATCCTCGTGGTGGACGACGCGGAGGGGATCCGCTCCTACCTGGCCAATCTGCTGGAGCTGCGCGGCTACAACGTGGATACCGCCGAGGACGGGTCGCGCGCGCTGGCGCTCCTGCAGGGAGGCGCCGCGCCGGACCTGATCATCCTGGACCTGATGATGCCGGGCATCGACGGCCTGGAGACGCTGCGCCGCATCCGCGACCTGGACGACGCGGTGCCGGTGGTCGTGCTCTCGGTCGTGGGCCGCGCGGCCACCATCGTGGAAGCCATGGAGGCGGGGGCGGCCGACTACCTGAACAAGCCCTTCGAGGAGGAGGAGCTGGAGCTCACGCTC
>JAFDET010000308.1 GCA_019310195.1 Deltaproteobacteria bacterium | reverse complement strand
GCACGCTTCTCGCACGCTCGCGAACCCTGCCTGGGGGGGTGGGCGCGGTTTCGCGAGTCCGATCACCCGCGGGGAGGATCCAGCTCGAATGTCGATCTCAGGCGGCCACCCGTTCCGGGTGCTGGCGGTGGCGGGCGCACGCCCGAACTTCATGAAAATAGCGCCCTTGCTGCGGGAGTTGCGCGCTCGGGAGGGCTTCGAGCCGATTCTGGTCCACACCGGCCAGCACTACGACGCGGCCATGTCGGAGTCCTTCTTCCGGGACCTGGGCATCCCGGAGCCGGACCTGAACCTGGGAGTCGGCTCTGGGAGCCACGGCGCCCAGACGGCCCAGGTCCTCCAGCTCATGGAAGAGGTCCTGGTCGAGCGCCGGCCCGACGTCGTTCTGGTCGTGGGCGACGTGAACTCCACCCTGGCCGCGACGCTGGCGGCGGTGAAGCTCGGAATCCCCGTGGGGCACGTGGAGGCCGGGCTGCGCTCCTTCGATCGCAGCATGCCCGAGGAGATCAACCGGATCCTGACCGACTCGATCTCGGAGTGGCTGTTCGTGACCGAGCCGGCGGGCGTAGAGAACCTGAAGCGCGAGGGCGTGGCCGACGAGAAGATCCACCGGGTCGGCAATGTCATGATCGACACGCTCCAGGCCCACCTGGCCCGGGCCCGGGAGCTGGACACCCTGGAGCGGCTGGGCCTGGAGCCCCGGACCTACGCCGTCCTGACGCTGCACCGGCCCAGCAACGTGGACGATCCGGAAAGCCTGCGGCGCTTGTTCGCCGTGCTGGAGGAGATCGACCAGCGCATCCCGATCGTGTTCCCGGTCCACCCCCGCACCCGGGACGCCATCGCCCGGCTGCTCTCGGGAGAGCCGCCGAGCCTGCACATGCTGGACCCCTTGGGGTACCTGGAGTTCCTGCGGCTGATGGCCGACGCCAGGCTGGTGCTGACGGATTCAGGCGGTATTCAGGAGGAAACCACCGTGCTGGGTGTGCCCTGCCTCACCCTTCGCGAGAATACCGAGCGGCCGATCACCGTGACCGATGGAACCAACACGATCGTGGGCACCGACCCCGCCGTCATCCGCGCCGAGGTAGACAAGATCCTGGCGGGCGAGAACCGCCCGGGCCGCATCCCCGACGGCTGGGACGGCAGCGCCGCCGGCCGCATCGTGGACGTCCTGGAAGCCGCCCTGCGAGGCGACGCGGCTTGAGCCTGCTGCGTCGGCTGGCTGCGGGCTGGATGCGGATCGTCGCCCGGTTCGGCGAGGTGCAGACGCTGGTGCTGCTGACGCTCTTCTACGCACTCCTGATCGGACCCGCCTCCATGATCAGCTCGGCGGCGCGCAAGGACATGCTCCACAAACGCGCGCTTCCGGAGGGCGAGCCCAGCGCCTGGGACGAGCCCGACAGCGGTGGGCACGACCTCGAGCGGGCGAAACTCCAGAGCTGAGCACGCATGAACATCCTGGGAATTTCCGGCTTCTATCACGACTCCGCGGCCGCCCTGCTTCGGGACGGGCGCATGGTCGCGGGCGCCCATGAGGAGCGCTTCTCGCGCAAGCGCCACGACCCCGGCTTTCCCAAGCTGGCGGCGGAGTACTGCCTGCGCGAGGCCGGGCTGGGCGTGGACGACCTGGATTACGTGGTCTTCTACGACAAGCCCATGGTCAAGTTCGAGCGGATCCTCACCACGTACATAGCGACCTTCCCCCGCTCCCTGCCCTCCTTCACCAAGTCCATCCCGGTCTGGCTCAAGGAGAAGCTCTGGGTGCCCAACGTGGTGGCCCGGGAGCTGGGGTTCCAGGGCGAGGTGCTCTTCGCCGAGCACCACCAGTCCCACGCCGCCGCGGCCTTCCTGCCCTCGCCCTTCGAAGAGGCCGCGATCCTGACCCTGGACGGCGTGGGCGAGTGGGCGACCGCCACCATGGGCATCGGCAAGCGCGAGTCCTTCGAGCTGATCAACGAGATCAAGTTCCCCCACTCGCTGGGCCTGCTCTACAGCGCCTTCACGTACTACCTGGGCTTCAAGGTCAACAGCGCCGAGTACAAGGTCATGGGCGCGGCACCGTACGGAAAGCCGCGCTTCAAGGACTTGATCCTGAGCGAGCTGATGGACGTGCGCGAGGACGGGTCGTTCCGCCTCGACATGAAGCACTTCGCCTACGACTACGGGCTCACCATGACCAACGACCGGTTCGCGGCGCTCTTCGGGCAGCCGCGGCGCGAGCCCGAGTCGCAGATGGAGGAGTTCCACTGGGACATCGCGGCCAGCATCCAGGCGGTCACCGAGGAGGTGGTGCTGCGCATGGTCCGCAACCTGCACGCGCGCACCGGGCTCGACAACCTGTGCATGGCCGGCGGCGTGGCGCTCAACTGCGTGGCCAACGGCCGCATCCTGCGCGAGGGCCCCTTCCGCGAGCTCTGGGTCCAGCCGGCGGCGGGCGACGCGGGCAGCGCCCTGGGCTGCGCGCTCTTCGTCCACAACACGGTGCTCGGGAACCCGCGGAAGTTCCGCATGGACCACGCCTACTGGGGCCCGTCCTGGTCCGACGATGACATCCGCAGCATCCTGGACGCCCGCAAGCTGCCGTACAAGGCGCTCCCCCGGGAGGAGATGCTCCAGGAAACCGCCCGGCTGCTGGACGCCGAGCAGAAGGTGGTGGGCTGGTTCCAAGGGCGCATGGAGTGGGGCCCGCGGTCGCTGGGCAGCCGCAGCATCCTGGCGGACGCGCGCAACGAGGAGAACTGGAAGCGCGTCAACCTGAAGATCAAGTTCCGCGAGAGCTTCCGGCCCTTCGCCCCCGCGTGCCTGGCGGAGAAGGCTTCGGAGTGGTTCGACATCGATCGCGAGAGCCCGTACATGCTGCTGGTCTGCCAGGTTCGAGAAGGCCGCGAGATCCCGGCGGTGACCCACGTGGACGGCTCGGCCCGTCTGCAGACGGTCACGCGCAACGCGCACGCCGAGTTCTACGATCTCCTGGCGGCCTTCGACCAGCGCAGCGGGTGCCCGGTGCTGATCAACACCTCGTTCAACGTGCGGGGGGAGCCGATCGTGTGCTCGCCCGAGGACGCCTACCTGTGCTTCATGCGCACGGACATGGACGTTCTGGTGCTGGGAAACCAGATCCTGTACAAGGAAGAGCAGCCCGAGTTCCACGAAGACGTGGACTGGCGCGAGATCTACGAGCTGGACTAGCGATCCAGGGAGAACAGCATGGCCAAGGCAGGCGGAAGCCGGATAGCCATCTTCGGCGAACTGTGGTCCTTCATGAAGGTCCGCAAGAAGTGGTGGCTTGGCCCGATCGTGGTGGTGATGCTGCTGCTCTCGGTCCTGATCGTGCTGACCGAAGGCTCGGCCGTCGCGCCCTTCATCTACGCGCTGTTCTAGGAAGCGGCTGCCACCAGGGCCGGCGGCGGCGGCGGAACGCGCGCGGGATCCGGCGTGGGCGGATGCCCCTGCGCGGTCGCGCGGCACGGTCGCGCGCACGTCCAGGAGGCCGTCCAGCGCATCGCCGTGTCGCTCGATCCACTCCCAGCAGCCGCTGCACGAGAAGTCGCGGAGCAGGCGGGCGACCTTCTGCTCGGCCCCGCTCAAACCCACGTAGTACTTGAAGCGCCGCACGGCCGGAAGCTCCATTCGCGGCTGGCCCGGTTCGATCTCGCGGGGGTGCAGGTAGATGTTGGTCGGGCGACCGGCGCGGTTGTCGCGCAGGATGCCGCGGCGGATCAGCGAGTACGGGAACAGCCGCAGATAGCCCCCGCCCGCATACGGGATGCGTCGGCCGGCGACGTCCAGGGTCGAGGAGGGGATCTCGATCAGCTCGCCCGCCTGGCAGCGCACCCGGTGAGGGCCGGCGAAGGGCGACGGGTAGCCACCGTGACTGGGCAGGCCGGGACAGAGCGACGCGTCGTAGGCAAAGCCCTGCTCCACGAGGGTGTCGAAGGCCCACGCCGTCGCCTCGGTGACCGAGGCACCGGGCGCGCGGAAGCCGCGGACCGGCGCTCCCGCCACGTCCTCCAGGAGCTTCTT
>JAFDET010000075.1 GCA_019310195.1 Deltaproteobacteria bacterium | reverse complement strand
CCCATGGGCGCGCCGTCCACCTGGCCGTTGGCGATCACGCTGGCCAGGTCGTCGCGCGGGTTCTTGCGGCGGTCCTCGACGATCTCCGAGAAGAGCTGGAAGAGCTCCAGGCCCAGCTCGCGCTGGGCCTGGACGCGGTCCTCGCCCTCGCGCTGCAGCTCCGGGTCGTCGTCGGCGAAGAGTTGGTTGGTCAGGCGCAGGATGCGCGGCTCCTCGGACTGGGGCACGCCCAGGATGGTGGAGAGGATGCGCAGGGGGTGGGCGGCGGCGATGTCGGTGGCGAAGTCGCACTCGCCCTGTCCGCCGTCGGCGGCCATGCGGTCCACCAGGGCGCGCGCGCTCTTGTCCACGGCCGCATCCACGCGGCCCAGGGCCCGCGGCGTGAACCAGGGGCTGGTCACCTTGCGGATGGCGCGGTGCTCCGGCGGGTCCATCTCGATGATGACCCGCATCTTGCCCAGGCCGTCCGGATCCAGCACATCGCTCTTGCGCGGCATGAAGATCCCGGGCGCGCTGGAGAAGGTCTCCGGGCGCTTGGAGATCTCGCAGATGTCGGCGTGACGCGTGATGGCCCAGAAGGGCCGGTAGCCCGGCGGCTCGCAGGCGTGCACCGGCGACTCGCGCCGCAGCTGGCTCCAGATGTCGTGGGGCGGGCCGTGCTCGCCGTACCAGGAGGGCTCGATCAGTTCGCGTCCATCGGTCAGTGCCATCGGCGTCTACTCCTGCAGCGTCAGCGCATCATCTCGCCGCCGTTCACCAACAAAGTCTGCCCGGTGATGCAGCGAGCCCGGTCCGACATGAGGAACACGGCGGCCTCGGCCACCTCCTCGTCCGGCACGATACTTCCCAGCGGGATCCGTCCCGTGATCTCGTCCACGATCGCCTGCTCCGGCACGTTCTGCCTCTTGGCGCGGAACTTGACGAAGGCCTCGACCGGCGGGCCCCACATCCAGCTGGGCACCACCATGTTGACGCGGATCTTGTCCGGCCCCAGCTCCTCGGTCAGGTAGTACATGGCCGAGAGCAGTGCGCCCTTGGAGGCCGCATAGCCGGCCTGGGGAAGCTGCGGCTGGAACATGGACTGGGAGCCGACCAACACGACGGAGCCGCCGCCGGCTTGCTTCATCGCGGCGGCGACGGGCCGCATCAGCGTCAGGCTGCCCAGCACGTTGGTGTCGAAGGCGCGGCGCCATTTATCGAAGTCGGTGTCTTGAAGGCCGCCGAAGACGGTCTCGTAGGCCGCGACCTGGACCATGGCGTCCACGCGGCCGAAGCGCTCCACGGCCAGGGCGACCAGCGCTTCCGCGTCCTCGGCATGGGTGATGTCGGTGCGCGCCCAGGCCACGCGCTCACCCGACGGGTCCAGCTCCGCGGCCGTCTTCTGCAATACTTCCTCGGTACGCGCGGCCAGCACGACCTGGGCGCCGTCGCGCAGGGCCAGACGCGCGACCTCGCGCCCCAGGCCTCCGCCCACGCCGGAGACGACGACCGTCTTGCCCTCGAGAATCATGCACGCGCCTCCCGGAACGCAGCCGCTGGTTGCGGGCTCCTACGCTAGCTATGCGCCTGCCACGGCGCCCGCCTCGCGCAGCGCCGCGATCTCCTCGGCGGAGAAGCCCCAGTCCGAGAGCGCCTCCTGCGTGTTTTCACCGGGGGCGGGCGGGGGACGCTGGATGCGCGCCGGCGAGCGCGAGAAGCGCGGAGCCGGCGCAGGCTGGGCCTTTCCCGCGACCTCGGCGAAGGCCTCGCGCGCCCGTGCGTGAGGGTGCTCGCGCGCCTCGTCCAGGGTGAGAACCGGCGCGAAGCAGACGTCGGTGCCTTCGAGGAGTGCGCACCACGCGTCGCGCGTCCGGGTGCGGAATACATCCGCGATGCGCGCCTTGAGGACCGGCCACTGCTCGCGGTCCATCTGCGACGCGAATGAGCTTGGCTCGAGCTCCAGCAGGCGGATCAGCTCCGCGTAGAACTTGGGCTCGATGGAGCCGATGGAGATCCACTTGCCGTCGGACGTCTCGTAGGCGTCGTAGAAGTGGGAGCCCGAGTCCAGCATGTTGGTCCCGCGCTCGGAGGTGGTGAAGCCCACCTGGTCGGTGGCGTGGAAGATGGTCATCAGCAGCGACGCGCCGTCCACCATGGCCGCGTCCACCACCTGGCCGCGCCCGGACTGCTGGCGCTCGACCAGCGCGGCCAGGATGCCCAGCGCCAGCAGCATTCCGCCCCCGCCGAAGTCGCCCACCAGGTTGAGCGGCGGCACCGGCGGCCCGCCGCGCCGCCCGATGGGATGCAGGGCACCGGCCAGGGCGATGTAGTTGATGTCGTGGCCCGCGCTGTGAGCCAGGGGTCCCTCCTGGCCCCAGCCGGTCATGCGCCCGTACACCAGGCGCGGGTTGCGCTCGAGGCAGACGTCGGGGCCCAGGCCCAGGCGCTCCATCACGCCGGGACGAAAGCCTTCGAACAGCACGTCGGCGCGCTCCAGCAGGCGCAGCACGCTGGCGACGCCGTCGGGATGCTTCAGGTCCACGGCAATCGAGCGCCGCCCGCGCGCCAGGAAGTCCAGGGTCGGGTCCGACCAGCCGCGCCCCACCGCCTGCACCCGCTCGACGCGCAGCACCTCGGCGCCCAGATCCGCCAGCAGCATGCCCGCGAACGGACCCGGGCCGATGCCCGCGATCTCCACCACCTTCACACCGTCCAGGGGACCCATCGGCTGCGCTCCTCGTGGTTCGCGCACTTCGCGTATGCTCCGTGGCGATGCGGGCATTCTACTCGTCGCGGCCGCCGCCGGTTCTCGCGTGAGCGCGCGAGAGGCCGCCGTTCTGGTGGCGACGCCCACGGGCCACGAGCACCTGCTGGCCCACGACGACGACCTGGCGGGGCGGCTGGCCGCCGAGCACCGGGATCGCGTGCTGACGCGCGTGACGCGCTACGGGGGACAGGCCGCCGCCGAGCCCGGTGGCGGCGTGCTGGCGGCCTTCCCCAGCGCCAGCGACGCGGCACGCTGCGCCCTCGAGTTGAACGGCAGCGACGATGACGGCGTGGGCCTGCGCTGGCGGGTCGGCCTGCACTGGGGCCGCGTGGACGGCGCGCTGTGCGGCGAGGGCGCCGACGGCGCCTCGCGCCTGGCGGACCTGGCCGACGAGGGGCACGTAATGGCGTCCGGTCCGATTCGGGACCTGCTGGGAGATCGGCTGGAGCTGGGCTTCGACGCGCTGGATCCGCGGCTGGCGCGCGAGGTGCCCGCGGGCGGCTCCGCCTTCCGCCTGGTCTCACGCGGCGCGGCTGTGCCGGCCGACACGCCCCGGCCGCCGGCGCATCCTCTGCAGCGCGTCCTGGCCGCGTTCGGGCTGCTGCTGCTGCTGGCCGCCGGCGCGGCCACGGTGTGGATCGTCCTGGGTGGATAGCCGCTACGCTTCGCGGCCGCGCGCGGCGTCCCGCGACAAGGAGATCCCCCGATGAAGTTCGCCATGTCCATGGCGTTCAGCGACCCGTCCCACTGGCTCCCCATGGCCAGAGCCGCCGACGATGCGGGCTGGGACCTGGCCCTGGTGTCGGATCACGTGGTGCACCCCGAGACGATCGAGTCTCCCTACCCGTACACCGACGACGCCAAGCCCCGCTGGGACGCGCCGACGCCGTGGCCCGATCCGTGGGTGGCGATCGGCGCGATGGCCGCGGTGACCGAGCGCCTCCGCTTCTGCACCGGGATCTACGTGCTGCCCATGCGCAACCCGTTCGTGGTGGCCAAGGCGGTGGGCACCGCGGCGGTGCTCTCGGGCAACCGGGTGACCCTGGGCATGGGCGTGGGCTGGATGAAGGAGGAGTTCGACCTCCTGGAGCAGCCTTTCGCGCGGCGCGGACGCCGCGCCGACGAGATGCTGGAAGTGATGCGCAAGCTCTGGACCGGCGAGGTGGTGGAGCACCGGGGCGAGTTCTACGACTTCGCCCCCCTGAGCATGACCCCGGCGCCGTCGCAGCCCATTCCGGTCATCGTCGGCGGACTGTCCGAGCCCGCCCTGCGCCGCGCGGCACGCCTGGGCGACGGCTGGATTTCCGACCTGCACACCACCGACGAGATGCGCGAGATCGCGACGCGCCTGCACGCGCTGCGCCGGGAGGCCGGGCGCGCGGACGAGCCCTTCGACATCGTCGCCGCGTGCATCGACGCCAGCGACGCGGACGGCTATCGGCGCGTGGCAGACGCCGGCGTCACCACCCTGCAGACCATGCCCTGGCTCTTCTACAGCGGCCTGACCGGCGACCTGCAGGAGAAGCTCGACGGCATCCGGCGCTTCGCGGATGACGTCTTCCCGAAGCTGAGGCCTTGATGTGAGCGGGCTCTCCGACGGAAAGATCGTCCTCGTCACCGGCGCCGCCTCGGGCATCGGCCGCGCGGCGGCGCTGGCCTTCGCCCGGGAAGGCGCCGAGATGGTGATCGTGGCCGACCGCGACGGCGAGGGCGGCGAGGTCACCGCCGAGTCGATCCGCCAGGCGGGCGGCGACGCGATCTTCGAGGCCCTGGACGTGACGCGCGAAGAAGAGGTGGAGAGCGTAGTCGCCGGCATCTTCGAGCGGCACGGCCGCTTGGACTGCGCCCACAACAACGCCGGCATCACCGGCGCCATGGGCGCCGTGCACCAGCTTCCGCTCGAGGGCTGGCGCAGCACCCTGGACGTGAACCTCACCGGCGTCTTCCTGTGCCTGAAGCACGAGATCGCACGCATGCAGGCGCAGCAGAGCGGCGCCATCGTCAACACGGCGTCCGCCGCCGGGGTCCTGGGCGTTCCCGGCCTGGCTCCCTACTGCGCCTCAAAGCACGCGATCCTGGGTCTGACCAAGACCGCCGCCATGGAGAACACCTCCACCGGCATCCGCGTGAACGCGGTGCTGCCGGGAACCATCGATACGCCCATGCTCCAGAGTTATATGAGCATGGGCCCGCAGGTGGAGAAGATGATCCGCGCCTCCGCACCCGGCGGGCGCCTGGGGCTGCCGGAGGAGATCGCCGAGGCGGTAGTCTGGCTCTGCTCCGACCGGGCCTCGTTCGTGAATGGAGCGTCGATGCTGGTGGACGGCGGCGCGGTCGCGCGCTGAGAGCCGGCCGGATCACTTCTCGGGCAGGTCCAGCCACTGGCGCGCCGCGTAGTGGTCGCGGAAGACGCGCACGTCCACCCAGCCGCTTCCGCGCAGGATCTCGTAGGTGCTGGCCAAGCCGAAGGCCTCGCGGGACGGGGCCACGAACGCCACCTGCGCCCGCACGGCGGGCACCTCGGCCTCGCGCCAGACCTCGGCGACCCGGGCCAGGGCCTCGGCGTCGAGGAGCAGCTGGCGGACCTGGCTCAGGTCCGCCAGCTCGGCGCGGAACGGCTCCCGGCCGAACTCGCCGGCCAGACGCTCCGCGTGCTCCATCAGCTCGGACTCGGTCACCACGCCCACGGCGATCGTATGCACCACGTCGTCTTCGCGATGAAATGCAATCGGCACGATGTGCACGCTATGCGAGCGCAGCCGGCAGCGCGGTGGCGCCCGTCACGGCAACGCGTGCGCAACTTCCTGCGCGTTGTGGGCGAACCAGCACGCGGCTAGCCTCCCGGGCGATGACTGCCGTACGAATGCTGCTGCTCGCGCTCTTGGCCTTCGCGCCACTGTCGGCCGCCGCCGAGGGCGAGGGCGAGGGGCCGGTCCGCTTCCCGGTCTCGTTCGAGACCGAGGACGGCTTCACCCTGCACGGCGACCTGATCTCGGCGGGCAGCACCCAGAGCCCGGTGGCGATCCTGCTGCACATGTACCGCCAGGACCGCTCGTCGTGGAGCCCGCTGATCCCGGAGCTGGTGTCCAAGGGCATCACGGTGCTGGCGCTGGACCAGCGCACCCACGGCGAGTCCACGCGCAAGGGCGACGAGACCGTGCGGGTGGACGACATCCCGCGCGGCAGCTTCGGCGAGGTGCTGCGCGCCGGTCCCAAGGACGTGGCGGCCGCCCGCGCCTACCTGGCCGGGCACGGCTTCCAGGTGGACCGCATCGCCCTGGTGGGCGCGTCCTACGGCTGCAGCGTTGCGCTGCTCTCCGCCGACCCGGTCGAGGGCGTGGTGGCCCTGGTGCTGCTCTCGCCGGGCACGGCCTACTTCGGCGTGGACGTCACCCAGCCGGCGCGCGACTTCGGCGGCAGCCTGCTGGCGGTGGCGGCGGAGGACGACGGCCAGTCGGCGCAGAGCGCGCGAACCCTGACCAACCGCCGCAGCGCCACCTCGGAGCTCTCCATCTTCTCCAAGGGCGGGCACGGCACCCGGCTCTTTGCCAGCCAGCCCCGGCTCGTGGTGGAGATCCGCGAGTTCCTGCGCCAGTCCTTCGGCATGGTGCCGCCCGGGTGAAAGGCGTCCTCTTCCTGTGCACGGGCAACTCGTGCCGCAGCCAGATGGCCGAGGGCTTCGCGCGGCGCCTGGCGCCGGAAGGCGTAGAGGTCCACAGCGCCGGCATCGAGCCCGTCGGCGTGAACCCGCGCGCGCGAATCGTGATGGACGAGGTCGGGATCGACATCGGAGAGCAGCGCTCCAAGGATCTGGACGCGGTGCCCCTGGACCGGATCGACACGCTGGTAACCCTGTGCGGCGACGCCGCCGAGCGCTGCCCGACCTTTTCCGGCGAAGTGGAGCGGCTCCACTGGCCGCTGCGCGATCCGGCCCACGCCCAGGGCCAGGAGGCTCAGGTGCTCCAGGCCTTCCGCGAGGTGCGCGACGGGATTGCCGCCCGGGTCAGGAGCCTGTTTCCCCAGGCTTCGCTATAGTCCGTTGACTCCAGAGTCAATTTCGTCTCAAGGCGCCGATCCCCCCGGGGCCCCCCTTCGCGGGAGCCCGGCGCGACGAACGCAGAACCAACCGGGGCAAGGAGAATCCGCTCACATGGGCCGGAAGGTGTACGTCGTCGGGGTCGGAATGACCAAGTTCGAAAAGCCGGGATCCAAGGAAGGCTGGGACTACCCCCAGATGGCCAAGGAGTCGGGGACCAAGGCGCTGGAAGACGCCGGCATCCCCTACGACGCCGTGGAGCAGGTGGCCGTGGGCTACTGCTACGGCGACTCCACCTGCGGCCAGCGCGCGGTCTACGAGATCGGGCTCTCGGGCGTCCCGATCTACAACGTGAACAACAACTGCGCGACGGGCTCGACGGCCCTGTTCATGGCCAAGCAGTTCATCGAGGGCGGCTTGGCCGACTGCTGCATGGCGCTGGGCTTCGAGAAGATGGAACGCGGCTCGCTGGGCACGCACTTCACGGACCGCACCAACCCCATGGACAAGCACGCCAAGTCCATGATCGAGAAGCGCGGCTTCGCCAAGGCTCCGCCGGCCCCGCAGTTCTTCGGCAACGCCGGTCGCGAGCACATGGAGAAGTTCGGCACCACCGCCGAGCACTTCGCCAAGATCGGCTGGAAGAACCACAAGCACTCGGTGAACAACCCGTACTCGCAGTTCCAGGACGAGTACTCGCTGGAGGACATCAAGAACGCGAAGATGATCTTCGAGCCCCTCACCAAGCTGCAGTGCTGCCCCACGTCGGACGGCTCCGGCGCCGCGATCCTGGCCAGCGAGGAGTTCGTGCGCAAGCACAACCTCCAGGACCAGGCCGTGGAGATCGCGGGCATGACCATGACCACCGATTCGCCCAGCGCTTTCGACGGCAGCAGCATGAAGCTGGTGGGCTACGACATGACCCGGGACGCGGCGCGCAAGGTCTACGAGCAGTCGGGCCACGGCCCCGAGGACGTGGACGTGGTGGAGCTGCACGACTGCTTCTCCGCCAACGAGCTGATCACCTACGAGGCCCTGGGGCTCTGCCCCGAGGGCAAGGCAGGTGAGTTCATCGACTCCGGCGCACAGACCTACGGCGGCCAGGTGGTGGTGAACCCGTCGGGCGGGCTCATCTCCAAGGGTCACCCGCTGGGGGCCACCGGGCTGGCGCAGTGCGCCGAGCTCAACTGGCAGATCCGCGGCCAGGCCGACGCGCGCCAGGTGGAGGGCGCCAAGATCGCGCTGCAGCACAACCTGGGGCTGGGCGGCGCTGCGGTGGTGGCGCTCTACCGGAAGGCCGACCTGGCCTAGAGGATGCGGCGGCGGCCGGCGCACTCGCCGGCCGCCGCACCCTCCCCCCCCGTGACGCTCCAAGAAGCCACCATCGCCGTCACCGGCGCGACCGGGTTTCTCGGCCGCTACCTGGTCGACGTGCTCCAGGCGCGCGGTGCGCGCGTGGTGGCGGTGGTGCGCAGCCCGGAGAAAGCCCCGGAGCTCGAGGCGCGCGGCGTCGAGCTGCGCCGCGCGGACCTGACGGAGCCCGAGGCGCTGGAGGAGGGCTTCCGCGGAGCAGACGCCGTGGTCGCCAACGCGGGGCTCTTCGCGCTCTCCTACCGCAAGCCGCACGAGTACATCGAGACCAACCTCCAGGGCTCGCGCAACGTGATCGACGCAGCCTCGCGGGCCGGCGTGCGGCGCATCGTCAAGGTATCCACGTCGATCGTCTACCGCCCCGGCGGGCGCGACTCGCACTCGGAGGAGCACCCCCTGCGCACGGCGCAGGACCGGATGTGGCCGTGGAACGTGTACGCCATCAGCAAGGCGGCGGCGGAGACCGAGGCCTGGCGCGAGGCCGACGTGCGCGGCATCGAGCTCTCGACGGTTCGCCCCGGCGGCATCTACGGGGCCTTCGACACGAACTTCACGCGGGTGCACGAAATGCTGATGGGCTGGCCGATCAGCATCTACCCCGCCTTCTTCCACAACCCGGTGGTGTACGCGGCCGACGTGGCCGACGGGGTGGCGCGCATTCTCGAGAACGATGCGTCCGCCGGCCGCGCCTACAACCTGGCGGGAGAGCCCGGCACCACGGGCTGGGACTTCCTGCGCGCGTGGCGCGACGCCGGCGGCCCCTGCCCGCGCGTGACGATCCCCGTGCCCTTGCCCGTGCGAATGCGCCTCTCCATCGCGCGCGCCAAGGAAGAACTCGGCTGGCAAAACCGCCCCATGACGGAAGGCATCCGCGAGCTGCTGGCAGTGGAAGCGGCGGGGTCGGCGCAACGGCGAATCGGTGTGCCGTCTGCTAACTAGGCGCTCTCTCGAGCGCCTGGCCGCAGACGGAAGGCGAAGAGAACCCAACGCAGGAGACGAAACATGAGCGAAATTCGTTACGACGGTCGCGTGGCCGTAATCACGGGCGCGGGCGGCGGACTCGGGAAGACCTACGCCCTCGATCTGGCACGCCGCGGCGCCAAGGTCGTGGTGAACGACCTCGGCGGTTCGGCCGACGGCAGCGGCGGCGGCAGCAGCATGGCCGACCAGACGGTGAAGGAGATCACCGAGGCCGGCGGCGAAGCGGTCGCGAACTACGACTCGGTCTCCACGCCGGAGGGCGGCGAGGGCATCATCCAGACCGCGCTGGACAACTTCGGCAAGGTCGACGTCGTCATCAACAACGCGGGCATCCTGCGCGACAAGACCTTCGTGAAGCTCGAGCCGGAGCACCTGGAGGCGGTGATCGACGTGCACCTGAAGGGCGCGTTCTTCGTCAGCCAGCCGGCCTTCCGCAACATGAAGGAGAACGGCTACGGCCGCTTCATCTTCACCGCGTCGGGCGCCGGCATCTTCGGCAACTTCGGCCAGACGAACTACGGCGCCGCCAAGATGGGCCTGGTGGGCCTGATGAACGTGCTGGCCGTCGAGGGCGCCAAGTACAACATCAAGTGCAACACCATCGCGCCCATCGCCAAGACCCGGCTGACCGAAGGTCTGCTCGGACCCATGGCGGAGCACCTGGACCCCAACTACGTGACGCCCCTGGTGACGTTCCTCGCCTCCGAGCAGTGCGACCTGACCCACGAGGTGTTCGACGTGGGCGGCGGCCGCTACGCCCGGATCTTCGTGGGGCTGGCCAAGGGCTGGACGGCGGCGAAGGACGTGGTCCCCGCGGCCGAGGACATCCAGAAGAACCTGGGTCAGATCCGCGAGCAGGAGGGTTACACGGTTCCCGACAGCATCGCCGGCGAGATGCAGGCGACCATGGAAGCGCTGAAGGCGAGGGGGTAGCGAGATGCCGATCGATCCGAGCAAGGCCCTGGGCGCAGAGCTGGGTGAAGGCAAACACACCTACACCCGGGACGACGTCATCCTCTACCACCTGGGCGTGGGCGCCGGCGTGCCGGCGACGGACGCGAACGAGCTCGAGTACACCTACGAGAAGAACCTCAAGGTGCTGCCGAGCTTCGGTGTCATCCCCACGTTCAGCTCCATGGGCGGCCTGGGCGCCGTCGAGGGCATGGACTTCAACTGGGCCATGCTGCTGCACGGTGAACAAGATCTCGAAGTCCACCAGCCGATCCCGCCCGAAGCGACCATCACCAACAAGGGCAAGGTCGCGGAGATCTGGGACAAGGGGAAGGCCGCGTTGGTCGTCCTGCAGGTGGACAGCAGCGACGAGTCGGGCAAGCCGCTCTTCACCAACCGCTTCTCCCTCTTCCTGCGCGGCGAGGGAGGCTTCGGGGGCGAGGCCGGCCCCAAGGCCGGCAACAAGGCGCCGGACCGCGAGCCGGACGGCGTGATCGAGGTGAAGACGCTTCCCCAACAGGCGCTGATCTACCGGCTGTCGGGGGACAAGAACCCGCTGCACGCGGATCCCGAGTTCGCCAAGATGGGCGGCTTCGACACGCCCATCATCCACGGGCTCTGCTCGTACGGCGTCGTGTGCAAGGCGGTGGTGGACGAAGTGTTGGGCGGCGACGTCACCAAGGTGGCTCGCTACCAGGCGCGCTTCGCGGGGGTGGCCTTCCCGGGCGAGACCTACCGGATCTCGTACTGGAAGGAAGGCGACAAGATCCTGATCCAGGCCAACTCGGTGGATCGGGACAACGCCCCCATCATCAGCAACGCCGCCATCACCGTGCGAAGCTGACTGCACGCAGTACCACTCCTGCACGGAGGGACGTTCCTGCGTAACTGCACGCAGTGCCAGTCCTGAGGGGCGGCTCCGAACTCGGAGCCGCCCCTTTCTCTTGGACACTCGGGTAGTATGGGCCGCAGGAGGAGTCCCCGTGCGCCTCACCCGTACCGCTCTCGCCGTCGCCCTGCTCGGCACCCTGGTCTCGGGATGCACGTCGCTCTCCGGCGGGGTTTCCAACCCCTTCGTGCCCGAGACGCACTTCATCATCCTCATCGCGGAGCGCGCGGGCTACGTGGACGTCCACCTGGCCGGTGACCCGGAGATGCGCTTCCTGTTCCCGAGCACCGGCCCCTGCGCCGAGATCCTGAAGCCGGAAGCCCAGGTCTCCTACTCGACCCGCGGGCGCTACGGCCAGCTCATCAACCCGGACCCCGACGGCAAGCCCTGCATCCCCATGGGCGTCGGAAACCTGGACGTGTGGCGCAACAGGGGCCCGCGGCCGGATCCCTACGTCACCGGCAGCCCGTTGCCGCGCCGCACCGCGCGCTTCACGGAGATCCACCGGGACGAGGCCGACATCTTCCTGCGCGGGCGCTGGCCCCTGGCCTCCTGGATTGGCTTCGCGCGTTCCGACGACATCGTCGCGGTGGTTCCCAACATCGAGAACTGCCGGCGCGCCATCGCCGACGGCAAGGCCACCATGGAGTACCGCTACAGCGGCAAGCCGGCCTACGCGATCATGATGCAGCCGCCGGCAAAGTGCCCGATCGAGGCATTCGCGATCCCGCTGCCGGGCGCGCCGGGGCCCTAGGCGCGGCGCAGGACCACGACCGGAATCGTGCGCTCGGTCTTGCGCTCGTAGGCGGCATAGGGC
>JAFDET010000074.1 GCA_019310195.1 Deltaproteobacteria bacterium | reverse complement strand
CGTCAGGCCCGGGCCGGGCTCGATCGGGCGGAGCGCATGGCCGCCGTGGGTCGGCTCGCCGCGGGGGTGGCCCACGAGGTCGGGAATCCCATGGGTGCGATCCTGGCCTTCCTGGACCTGGCGGGGCGGGATCCGCAGATCTC
This sequence comes from Deltaproteobacteria bacterium, assembly GCA_019310195.1. GTDB lineage: Bacteria > Myxococcota_A > UBA9160 > UBA9160 > JAFDET01 > JAFDET01. The sequence continues at coordinate 11,664 of JAFDET010000074.1, read as the reverse complement.
CGATGCGACCCGCTCGCACCTCGATCGCGCCGGGCGCGAGGGCCAGCGGGTGCGGGAGATCCTCCGCCAGCTTCTCGACTTCTCCCGGCCGCCGCGAGGCGTGCCGGCGAGTGTCGATCTCGAGAGCGTCGCACACGAGGTGGCCGCCCTGGTCCGGGCCCAGCGCCGCTACGCCGGTGTCGCGATCGAAGTGGAACGGGACTCCGAGGTGGGACCGGCCTGGGCGGATGGCGGTGCGGTCACCCAGATCCTGTTGAACCTGCTCATCAACGCCGCCGACGCCGTGCGGGGCGCCGCCGAGCCCCGGGTGCGGTTCCGGGTCGAGCGCGCCACGCTGGATCTGCGGGCAGGCGAGGCCCCGGAGGCCGCTTCAGGCCGGCAGGGCTTCGATGCCGTGGCCTGTCGAATCAGCGACCGAGGCCCGGGAATCGCTCCCGAAGACCACGAACGCATCTTCGACCCCTTCTTTACGACGAAGGACCCGGGCGAGGGCACCGGGCTCGGGCTGGCCAACGCGCTGCGGCTGGCCGAGGAGAGCGGCGGGCGTCTCGACCTGGTGGCGGCCGAGCCCGGCTGGGGCGCGTGCTTCCTGCTGCGCCTTCCGCGCGCGGGCATGCAAGGCCAACCCCGGGGGCGCGGGCATCGGATTCGTTCCACGTGACACTGTGAAGTTTTCTGCGGGGTCCGCACCGGCTTGCGTAGAGCTGCCGCCTCCCGAGCGCCATCCCTGATCTCGATTCATCAAGTCGGCCGCGGGCTTGGCCGATGAATCACGCATGGCACGGCGCTTGCTCTATTTCCGTGCGGTGCGCTTGTGCACCGCCTCTCCTGGAAGAGGGACTGTTCTCGTGACGAACCGAAACCAACGCGGCGTAACGCTGATCGAGATGATGGTGGTCGTCGGGATCATCGGCGTTCTCTCGGCGCTCGCCGTGCCCCAGCTGCGCGTCTGGCGCGATGACACCCGCGTGCGTTCGTCCGCGCGTAGCGTGGCCGATGCGTTCCACGTAGCGCGAACCGAGGCGATGCGGACGGGCAACGTTCATATCGTCTTCCTCGGCGGAGACATCGGGTTCAACCCGCTGGTCGACGGAAACGGAAACACGATCATCCGTGTGCTCAACGACGGGCGGCCGGGCACCGGCGACTGCGTTGTGACCGGAAGCGAGCCCGTGCGGGACTACATTCTGGAAACCGGCGTCACTCTGGGCGTGACCAACGGCGTGGCGCCGGCGCCCAGCGATACGGGTGTGGGCGCCACACCCGTGACCTTCACCCAGCCCAGGGCGGGAAACCCGGCGGCGGAATGGGTCGCATTCGGGCCCGATGGCGTGCCCGCGGGCGTGAGCAACACCTGTGGCCTTGGCCGGATCGGAAGCGGCGGCGGCGCCGCCTATGTCACCAACGGGCGCGTCGACTACGCCGTCAGTCTCACGCAGCTGGGTGCCGTCCGCGCGTCGGCCTGGGAGCAGGAGGAGGGGGCATGGCAGTAGTGCGCCGATTGCGAGCCGCGCGACGTCGTCGCCGGGAAGAGGGACGTGCGGGCTTCACGCTGCTGGAGGTGGTGATCGCCCTGGGCGTGCTGACCTTCGGCCTGCTGGGCGTGGCCGCCATGCAGCTCTACTCGCTGCGCCAGGGGCAGGTGGGGAAGCACACCACCCAGGCGTCCATCCTGGCCCAGGACCAGGTGGAGAATCTGATGCGCTCGACCTTCACGGCGCTCGTTCCCACCGGCGGCTGGCAGAACGTAACCACGGTGACCAACTCGATCGTGACCAACTCGGGGACGCGCGAGGACGTCGCGTTCTCCGTGGACCAGCGCATCAGCAACGTCACCGTCGGGTTCACGAAGAGCGTCGACGTGCGGGTTACCTGGGCGGACCAGGACGATCCCAACCGAGCCCTGGTGATTTCGACGCTGAGGTACGACTACTGATGCCTCGTCGCAACGAAGCCGCATTCACGCTGGTCGAGCTCATGGTGGCCATGGCCCTGATGGTGGTCGTGGTCATGTGGCTCACCCAGACCTTCACCGTCCAGCACCGGACCTACACGGTGGTCGAGCAGGTCACCGAGACCCAGCAGAACTCCACGGCGATCGCCGGCCTGATCGAGCGGGAGATCCGCGCCGCCGGGTTCCTCGTTCCGGAAAACGCGGCGGTCTGCGGAGTGGACAACACGAACGCCGCCGACGTCCTCTACGTGAGTGCATCGGACCTGATCGACCCCGCGGGCGTCGACAATCCCGACCTCGGCTGGGGCCTCTCGGGAGCTTCCGTGGGCTTCAACGAAGGAGACGGGGGCGTCTCGGAGCCGCTGCGGCTGGACAACCGGATCCTGGATGACGGCGATTCCCTGGGCTTCTTCGACACGGACGTGAACGGAGTCAACGACTCGGACCTGGTCGACGGGATGGGCGTGATCGTCGTGGACCTGGACAACTTCAGCCGCGGAGCCGCCTGTGGCCGGGTGAGCGGCGTGCCCACGGGCGGTACCCCGCCGGTCAACATGAACGTGATCGTGGATTACGAGGCGACCATGGACGGTGGCGCGTCCGGCACGGCCGACATCTTCGTGGTGCCCGCTCACGTCTACGACCTGGACGCCAACGGCAATCTGTGCCGCAACGGCGTCCTGCTGGCGCCTGACGTGGAAGACTTCCAGGTCTCCTACTTCTACGATCGCGACGGCGACGGCTCGGTTACCGGCTCCAACGAGGTTCCCGGGAGTGGGATGGCCGGAGCCAACCTCTACGACACCGCCTCCGGGCTCTGGCTGGGGAACGACCTGCGCGAGGTTCGGATCGCCGTGGTGGTGCGAACCCGAGATCAGGACCCCAACGTGAACTACCAGGAGGGGGTCTTCCAGGCCACCGAGAATCGCGTAGCGCCGGCGGGCAACGACCGCTTCCGGCGCCGCGTGTACCAATCGAACGTCCGCGTTCGCAACGTGGGGTTCCGGGACTAGCCATGCAAACGCACATCCAGCACAAGCGTGAAGACGGATCGGCCCTGCTCGTGGCCGTCCTGCTCCTGGTCTTCATGGGGGCCATCGGCCTCTCGGCCATGGACACGGTCAGCCGCGATCGGCAGGTGGCGGGCTACACGAAGCGCACGCGGATCGCATTCTTCGCAGCCGAGGCGGGCGCGCATCAGGGCCTGAACCTGCTCCGCTCCAACTACAACCGCTTCGCTCCGCCCACCCTCACGACGACCAACCTGGGCCAGACCGGAGATCACCCCTACGGCGCCCGGCCCTCGTATCAGGGCGACGGGACGTCGTCGCTTTGCTCCCCGCAGCGCGACATCTGCTGGCTGCGAGGTGGCCCTCCGCCTTCGGGCTGGGGGCTGGGTACCGGCGTCGGCGGCTGGAAGATGTCGTACTGGAACGTGAATGCCCGCGGCAACGGCATCGCCGGCGGGATCGCCCGGGTCGAGGTGGGCAAGCGGATCACCGAGTGCTCCGGGTACTGCAACTAGATGAGATTGTCGCGGACGGGGCGATGGTTCGAAGGATCTGAGGAGAGCGAGATGAGGCGCATTCCCGCAACGATTCGCGGTCTCGGCCTGGCGGCCCTGGTGGCGGTCTTCCTGGCCCCGAGCTCGGCAGGCCTGGCCGCAGGAACCGACGACACGTCGCTCTTCTCCACGAAAGTGGCGCCCAACGTGCTGCTGGTGGCGGACAACTCGTACTCCATGAGAAACGTGGTGTGGCACCCGGCCTTCCACCCGGATCTGCCGGGTGGCGACGCCTCGAAGGGCATCATCCCCTGGAAGTGCAACCGATTCAGCGCCGCCGCCAATGGCACCTGGGGCTGGCAAAGCATCTCCAGCAACAGTAGCCGGACCTACTGCTCGAAGACCCGGACGCTGTATGAAGACCCGACCATGAGCAGCACCTGGTGGGACGAGCGCTACCTCAACTGGTACTTCGGCTTGGACTCTAGCATCCCCGCCGAGGCGCAGATCCTGAACGAGATTGCCAACGCCAAGGCTACGACCTCGACGTGTCTCGGGAGCACCACGTACTCGAAGTACACGCGTTCCCGCGCAAGCGCCCTCCAGAACGTGCTTCGGGAGGTGACCTGCCAGGTGAACCAGGTCGGCACCGTCCGCTTCGGGCTCGCCCAGTTCCGGGACGAGAGCGACCCGGAGGGCGGCTTCGTGGTAGTGCCCATCGATGACTACTCGAGCAGCCAGGACGTGGCCCTCCAGAATGCGATCACGACTCTGGCCGCCGAGACGTATACGCCCCTCGGCGAGACGCTGTTCCAGATCTACACGTACTTCATGCGGCGCGACTCGCAGCGCCCGCCTGGCGCCACATCCGGCACCTTTCCGAAGTACAGCTACAGCACCAGCACGTCGGGAGAAGGGGGCGGTCCGACCAGCAGCCCGCCTCCCCAGCCGGTCCAGTACGCCTGCCAGAAGAACTTCGTCATCATGATCACCGATGGCGAGCCGACCAAGGACGATTTCGACAGTGACGGCAGCCCGGGCGTCGACCTGGGCTTCAGCAACTTCGGCAACCTGATCGGCGACTACTACCAGCCGACGGGTGACCACGTGGAGGTCCAGGACGACGTGGTCTGCACCGACTGCGAGACCGCCCTGTACCTGGACGACATCGCCAAGTTCATGCAGGACACCGACTTCGACCCGGTCTTGGACGGCGATCAGCTGATCGACGTGTACACCGTGGGCTTCACAACCAGCCCGTTTGCGAACGTACTGCTCCAGCAGACGGCGGACGTAGGCAATGGCCAGTTCTACCACAGCATCAACGCGGAGGAGCTGACTCAGAACATCATTGACGCGATCAGCGACATCATCCAGAAGTCCCAGGCGTTCACGGCCGCCACGGTTCCGGCCACGCGAACCGCGGACGGTGGGAACTTCTACACCAGCTTCTTCATCCCCTCCTCGAAGAACCCCTTCTGGGAAGGGCACATCAAGAACTACACCATCAACAGCCAGGGCCAGATTCTTGACAGCGCAGGGATCTGCGCGCTGAATGACCCGAACCCGCCCACGTGCATCGAGGGCACCTTCCTGGCCAGCGCGCCGCCGCACTGGGACGCTGCGGACGCCATGCCGGCTCCGGGCAGCCGCAACCTGGCCATGAGCCTCTCGGGAGCGAAGGTGGATCTGGATTCCACCCAGCCGGCGACCGCGACGGCCTTCGGGGTGACATATCCGCCGCCGGTGACCCATGGCGGCAGCAGCGCTACGACCGCGGAGGAGCTGGCGGACGAGATCGTGGAGTACGCGCGGGGCTGCGAGTTCGGAACCGGTACGGGCGGCGTGGGCTGCGTGGAGCGGACCCGAACCGACGGGCGGCCGCGGACCCTGGGTGACATATTCCACTCGAACCCGATCGTGGTGGGCCCGCCGAACCTGCTGCTCAACGAGCCCTCCTACGTGGCCTTCGCGACCAACGTGACCAACCGCCGGCGCCAGCGGATGCTGATCGCGGGCGCCAACGACGGCTTCCTGCACGGCTTCGACGCCGGGACCTACAACACCACGCTCCAGGAGTACACCCGGGGCTTCGGGACCGAGGTCTTCGGGTTCATGCCGTGGTGGGCCCGCACTCAGTTCAAGAACTTCCCGACGGATATCGGGAACCGGGACTACTACTTCGTGGACGGCTCGCCGGCCGTGTCCGACGCCTGGCTGTATCCGTCTACCACCGCTGCACCGCTCAGCGATCCGCTTCAAAAGGCGTCGGACGGAAGCGAGTGGAAGACGGTCCTGGTGAGCGGGATGCGCCAGGGCGGGCCGGTCTACTTCGCGCTGGACGTCACCAACCCTTCGGTGACTTCGGGACCGAATGCCTACCCGATCTACATGTGGGAGTTCCCCGTGGAGGGCTCGGACGTGGGCTTCGAGGGATCCGGCAGCAAATACAGCTTCCTCGAGTACATGGGCGAGGGCTGGTCGGACCCGGTGATCGCCAAGGTCAAGGTCACGACCACCAGCGGGCCCCCGGGCCAGGTCTACGAGCGCTGGGTGGCGGTGGTGGCCTCGGGCTACTCCACCAAGGGAGACCCCAACCACATCGACTACGACGCCACTCATGACGAGGACACGAGTCGGGAGGGTCGGGCGATCGTGATGCTCGACCTCAAGACCGGGAAGGTGCTGGCGGCGCAGTTCTACCATCACGACGCCACGGACAGCGATCTGGGGACCTCCGAGGGAGGTGTGGAAGAGATGCGCTACGCGCTGGCCTCGACGCCGGCGGTGATCGATTCCGACTTCGATGGCTTCGCGGACCTGATCTACGTGGGCGACCTGGGCGGAAACGTCTGGAAGTGGGTGATCCGGGACCCGGGTGTGGACACGATCAACCCGACCGTGGACGACACGAAGTTCCAGTCGAATTGGACCTTCGGGAAGTTCTTCCAGGCGCCCAGCGCCACAATCGGCGCCACGACCTACTACAAGAGCTTCTTCTTCCCGCCCACGTTGGTGTACTACGGGTCGCAGCTCTGGGTCACCATCGGTTCCGGCGAGCGGGCCAACCCCAGCTGGCCCGGGGCCGACGCGCTGGACGATTCGGAGAACAACCGCCTCTACGTCTTCAAGGACCCCAACCGGTACGGGCTGCCCAACAGCGACCTGGACGGGGACTCGATCGTGGATCCGGTGGTGTTCGAGAGCCACCTGGCGGACCTCACCAGCACCGAGGGCTGCGCGTCGCTGTCGACGCTGGGCTACTACCTGCTGGCCCGCGAGGGAGAGAAGTTCGTGACCAACATCGAACTGATCGCCAACCTGGCGTTCACGGGCTCGTTCACCCCGAGCGGCTCCGGCGACCCGTGCGAAGCGGGTGGCTCGGCCACGCTCTACGCCTTCAAGTTCTTCTGCGGCGAAGGCTTCTACCCGCAGAACAGCGGGGCCGACGAGCGCAGGCTGGAGCTGGGCGACGGTGTGCCCACGAGCCCGCGGCTCTCCCTGGGTGAGGAGAACCGCATGTACCTGATGACGAGCGAGAACGCGCTCAAGTCGCCACCGCCGCCGCCCATCCCCAAGCCGGGCGAGGGCATCTTCTACTGGCGCGAGCTGAGCCAGTAGGGGGAGGAGAGGATGATGAAGACGCTCCGACGAAGCATGGCCCTGGCCCTGGCGCTGGGTCTGGCCCTGGCGACCGCGGCGAGCGCCGCGAGCAGCCTGGTGGACAAAGGCCAGGTCGTGGCGGTGGACGTGTCCCACGGGACCGTGACGGTCGACGACCTGGTCTTCGAGGTAGACGCGCGCACACGGATCGAGGACCTGGACGGGAAGGTCATCCCGCTCGCCAAGGTCCCAACCCGAGACGCGCCGCCGTTCGCGATGAACCAGGCCCAGCCTGGGTCGGTGTCGTACGAGGCGGTGCGTGCCGCGCGCGGCTGGCGGCTAGTACGCCTGAGCCTCATCGACGGTGTGCCCCAGTGAGCTCCCGCGCGGCGTGGCGCCGAACGCGAGGAGGGGGTGTCGGGGCGTGCATCGCCGTGGCGGGTCTTGCGCTGGCTTGTGGGGGCGAGGCTCCCGCGCCGGGTCCGGAAGTGGCCCAGGAGGCACCGGCGCCGCTGGCCGAGGTGGCCCCGGCTCCGGGAGGCGCGAACCGGGCGCCGACGATCGACTCGATCGAGGTGCATCCCAGGCGTCCGCAGCCCGGGGCGCGGGTGACGGCGCGCGCACAGGCGACGGATCCCGAGGGCAAGGCGGTTCGCTTCGAGTACCGCTGGCGCCTCAACGGCCAGGAGATCGGCCAGGGAGACAGCGCGGCGCTGACGGGCGCGCAGAAGGGGGATCGCGTCGAGGTGGAAGTGATCGCCTTCGACGGCGAGCTCCGCAGCCCCGCGAGCACGGCGGACGTCAGCGTGGGCAACCAGCCGCCTCGCCTCTACACCGTCAAGCTGGAGGCGCCCGAGGGCGTTCGCGTCGGAAAGACGCTGGTGGCGACGCCGGACGCCCAGGACCCGGACGGCGATCGGCTCCGTTACGACTTCGAGTGGTCGGTCAACGGCGAGCGTCGCGGGGACGAGGCGTCCTTCTCCCTGAGCGGACTGCGCCGCGGGGACGAGATCGTGGCTGCCGTCGTGGCCAGCGACGGCCAGGACGAGAGTGCGCGTCGGGAGAGCGAGCCCGTAAAGATCGGCAACGGGGCGCCCCGGATCGTCTCCCAGCCCAGCTGGGAGCGCGAGGGCGACACCTTCCGGTACGCCGTGAAGGCCGAAGACCCGGACGGTGACCGGACCCTTCGTTTCCGCCTGCGGGAGGCGCCCGCGGGCATGAGCGTGGACCCCATCGGCGGTGTGGTGACCTGGACGCCGCGCTCGGATCAGGTCGGGGCGCACAAGGTGGAGATCGAGGTAGACGACCTCAACGGCGGCAAGGGGGTCCAGAGCGTCGAAGTGCGGATCGACCTGGGGGAGGAGCAGCCGGCGCAGGCTCCGGCGGCTCCCGAGCCCAGCTACGACTAGAGCGGTCTCCGGGACGGGTCGGCCCGCTCAGTCGCGGATGCCGTAGTCCTTCAGCTTGTAGAGCAGGGCGCGGTGGCTGATCTCCAGCAGCCGTGCAGCCTTCGTGCGGTTGCCGTCCGTGGCGGATAGGGCCCGGCGGATGAGGTCCGCCTCCACGGCGCGCCGGCCGCGTTTGAGCGACAGGTCTCCAGGGCCCGGCGGAGCGCTTCCGTCGCGGGCGTCGACGACGTTGGCCGGGAGCTCGCCCGCGGTGATGCGTTCGCCCTCGGCCAGGATCACAGCCCGTTCGATCACGTTCTCCAGCTCGCGGACGTTCCCCGGCCATGCGTACGCGACCAGCTTCTCCAGAGCTTCGTCGTCGATGCTGCGTACCGGCCGGCCCAGGGCTTCGCGGAAGCGGGCGAGGAAGTGGTCCACCAGCAGCGGGATGTCCTGGCTGCGTTCGCGGAGCGGCGGCACCTCGACGCGGACGACGTTGAGGCGATAGAAGAGGTCCTCGCGGAAGCGGCCGGTCGCCACGTCGGCTTCCAGGTCCCGAGCGGTGGCCGCCAGGACCCGGACGTCGATACGCCGGGGCTTGGACTCGCCGACCGGCCGGACTTCCTCCTCCTGCAAGACCCGAAGCAGCTTCACCTGGAGCGAGGGCGGAAGCTCGCCGATCTCGTCGAGGAACAGGGTGCCCGTATCCGCCTCGAGGAAGAGTCCGCGCCGTGCCCGGCTGGCGCCCGTGAAGGCGCCCTTGGCGTGGCCGAACATCTCGCTCTCGAGGAGGTTCTCGGGGATCGCGCCGCAGTTGACGGCCACGAAGGCATCGTCGCGGCGGCCGGACTGGGCGTGGATGGCCCGGGCCAGGACCTCCTTCCCGGTTCCACTCTCACCGGTCAGGAGAACCGTCGTCTTGAACTCGGCGGCGCGCTCGATCAGCTCCAGCACGTCGATCATCGGCTGCGAGGCCGCCACGATCGGGCGGTTTCCGACGGCGCGGTCGATCTCGCGCTGCAGGAGCTGATTGGCGCGGCGCAGACGCTCGCGCTCTCGGGCCTTGCGCAGGGTCAGGAGCACCTCGGACGGCTGGAAGGGCTTGGCGAGATAGTCGTAGGCGCCCCGACCCATGGCCTCGATGGCCAGGTCCTCGGTCCCGTAGGCGGACATCAGGATCACCGTGGCGGCCGGGAGCCGCCGGACCAGATGGGGAAGCAGTTCCAGGCCGTCCATGCCCGGCATGCGCAGGTCGCACAGCACGACATCGATCGGAGAGTCGTCGATTCGGCGCAGTGCCGAATCCGCATCCGGAGCGGTGACCACCTCGTAGCCCTCGGCCGCCAGAACCAGCTCCAGGCTCTCGCGCAGCGGTGCGTCGTCATCGACGATCAGGACTCGTTCGGGCATCGCGTTCCTCTTCGGGTCCTATCGGCGGGAAGCTGCGCGCGCGTGAGCGACCCCGCAAAAAGTTGCGCATTTCGGGTGTAGCCGTTGCACCCCGGCGAAGTGTGATCCGCGACACAACGCACTCGAGGGCGGAGCCCTCAAGTCCCCGGAACCCCTCGCCGATACGGCGAAAGATCGAAACGCGCCGAGATCGCAAGCCATCGCGGTTTCGGAGTTGGAGGGGGGCGACGGGTGGCTCGAAACAACGTTCAGCACTTTCGTGAGGCCCTGATGATGAGCAAGGCGGAGCTCGCCCGAAAAGCGGGCTTGTCGACGCTGACCATCGACAGGGTCGAGGGTGGGCGTCCCTGCCGGCTCGACACCAAGCGCAAGGTCCTCCTGGCGCTCGGTTTGAAGGTCGTCGACAAGGACAAAGTTTTTGGATCGGCTCTGGACGAGGGGCAAGTCGCCGACGTGCCGACGCAGATCGTGCACGAGCGACACCTCGAATCCTAGCCGGGAAGGAGTGGCCGTGAATCTTCCGTTCATGAAGAAGGCGGGACCGGTCGTGGGGCTCGACATCGGGTCTTCCGGAGTCAAGGTGGTCGGTGTGTCGACCTCCTCGAAGGGCTTCGAGGTGACCCACCTGGGGATGGCGCCGGTTCCGGCCGAGGCCATCGTTCAGGGCGCCTTCCTGAATTCATCGGCGATCGTCGATGCGATTCGGGATGCCGTGGCCAACGCGGGGATCAAGGGCAAGGACATCGCAGCCGCCGTGTCCGGCCACTCGGTGATCGTCAAGCAGATCTCGCTGCCGGTGATGACCGCGGAGGAGCTCGAGGAGTCCATCCGTTGGGAGGCCGAGCAGTACATCCCCTTCGACGTCAACGAAGTCAACCTGGACTTCCAGATCCTGTCGGGCGACGACGCCGAGGGCCAGATGGACGTGCTGCTGGTAGCCGCCAAGAAGGACCTCATCGACGACTACGTACAAGTGATCGGTGAGGCGGGCCTGAGCCCGGCGGTGGTGGACGTGGCTTCGTTCGCGATCGAGAACGCCTTCGAGGCCAACTACGACGTCGAACCCGGCGAGGTGGTGGCCCTGGTGAACGTGGGCGCGCAGGTGGTCAACATCAGCGTGGTGAAGGACGGGATGCCGGCCTTCACCCGGGACATCTCCACCGGCGGGAACCAGTACACCGAAGAAATCCAGAAGGCCCTGTCCATCGGATACGACGACGCGGAGCGGATCAAGCTGGGGAACGCGACTCCGGACGACAGCCATGACGTGGTGCCCCAGGAAGTCGACCACGCGATGCGCGCCACCACCGACCAGGTGCTGGGCGAGATCACGCGGTCGTTGGACTTCTTCTCGGCGACCGCTGCGGAGAGCCGGATCGGCCGCGTCATGGTCTGCGGCGGGAGCGCCCATGTGTCGGACTTCGCCAAGTCCTTCCAGGATCGCGCGAACGTCCCGGTGCAGGTTCTCAATCCTTTCGAGCGCATGCTCCCCAGCAAGAAGTTCGACGAGGCCTTCCTTCTCGAGATGGGCCCCTTCATGACGGTGGGCGTGGGACTCGCACTCCGGAGGACCGACGAGCGATGATCCGCATCAACCTCCTTCCGGTTCGCGAAGCCCGACGGCGCGCGGACCTCCAGCAGCAGGGCTTTCTGCTTGTGGCGCTGCTCATGGTGGCCGTGATCGGCACGGGCTGGATGCACTTCGCCATGCGCTCCAAGGTCTCGGCGGCCACGGGTCGCGTGGCGCAGATCAACGCGCAGATCAAGCAGTTCGAGCCCCAGCTCAAGCAGGTCGAGGCCTACAA
>JAFDET010000073.1 GCA_019310195.1 Deltaproteobacteria bacterium | reverse complement strand
ACGCGGACCTCGCCCAGGTCCAGCGCAAGCGGGCTTCCGTTCGCATCGACCTCCAGCATGCCGGCGAAGCCCCACCGGGTGGTGCCCTCGGGCGTTCGCTGCTCCAGCGCTCTGCCGAGACCGTCCCACGCCAATGCATGGTCGTCGCCGACGGCTTGCACGCGGCCGGCCGCATCCCAGACTACGGCATCGCCGTCCCGCTCCACCACGTTGCCTGCGGCGTCGTACGCGTAGTCGTGCACCAGGGCTCCCGAGTCCCCGTCGCGGATCTCGACGAGCCGGCTGCGGTCCTCGTTGTACTCGAAGGCATTGCCGCCCATGCTCAAGACGTCGCTGAAGTGGGCCCAGTCCACGAGGGCGTCGCCCGGGGTCGTGCTCATCGAGCTGAGGGGCGACTGGATCAGCCCCAGGCACCAGTCCTCGGCTGCGGACCATGCGGGTCCGGCCAGGAACTCCACCTGCTGCCTCAGGCACAAGGGCCCACCGGGCTCACTCGTGTTCTCCAACGAGGCGCGCGCCAGCGGAGTCCCGCCCGCGTCGAACGTCTCGGCCTGGTTGAGCCCGGCCTCGTCTCGCGTGAAGGTGCGAACCAGTCCACTGCCGTAGCGAACCTCGGCGAGTCGGCTCGCGGCGATACTCCGCTGCAACAGCACGGACCCGTCCAGGCCCAGCGAGACCTCCCGACCGACGCCGTCGTATCCGATCTGCAGCTCCGCCGCGAAGCCGCTGGCGTCGTGCTCCACCTGCATGGCCACCGGACGCGAGCGCGCGTCCCACGTGAAGCCCAGGCGCCCTCCTTCGGAGAAGGCAATCGATCCCAGACGCCCGAGGCCGTCGTAGCCGTATGCGTCGCTCGAGCCATCCAGGTCCACGACCTGCTGCACCCGGCCGCCCTGCCACGCGATCGAAACGGCGCTCTCGACCGCCAGCGGCGATCCTCGCCCGAACGCCCGCCAGGCCAGGCGTCCCGCACCGTCGTAGACCCGCTCCTCGCGGGCGCCGTCGGGGCGCTCTACGCCGATCAGCCGGCCGGCCGCATCCCATTCGAATCGGGTGACCGCCCACGAACCGGCCACCGCCTCCCAGCGCTCGGTCGGCCGCCCCAACGCGTCGTAGAGAAAGGCCGCGCCTGGACCCGACCGCGAGATTGCCAGGATCCGGCCGTCGCTGCCGCGGTCGATGTCCACTACCTCGGCCGTGCCGGGATAGAAGATCTGCTGCTCGACGACGGTCACCGAGGCGACGTTGCGGTCCTCGTCGAAGCTGCGGCCCGCCACTCCCGGCAGATCGGGCTCGATGGGCGCACGGAGCAGCAGGTTGCCGACGTCGTCGAAGCTCCGGTCGTAGGCCGTGCCCTCCACCAGCAACGTCTCGGGATGACCGTGATCCCGGTAGCGATCGAACCCGAGCGCCGTCCCGTCGGGCCGCACCATCAGAGCCAGCTCCCCGTCGCCGTTGTAGCTGAACAGAACCGACTCGCCGGCGCCGTTGGTGACCTGCTGGATGCGGCCGTCGGCGTCATACTGGCGCTCCTCCAGCAGGCCCAGCGAGTCTTCGACCCTCCGGCGCGGGGTTCGCAGCGGCGCTGCCCGGTCCACGGCCGCGGGAGCGTACGTGTACGTCACCACGTTGCCTGCGGGCCCCGCCTCACGGACGACATCATCGCCTACCAGGGCCCAGTCGATCGTCGTGCCGTCCGGCGCGAGGAGCTGCACCGGCCTCCTCCCCTGCCAGCTCCAGACACTCTCTTCTCCCAGCTCGTTGGCGATGCTGACGATACGGCGCTCCGCGTCGTAGACGTACCGGACCCGGCGGGCCGTCGGATCGATGACCTCGGTCTCATAGACCCCGCCTGCCTTGGGCTTGCGGAGGAAGCTCCAGAGCGGATCCCCCGCTCCGATGGCGCGGACGTCGAGGCGGTCGCCCGAAGCGTCGTACTCGACGCGTTCCCCCTCCGAGTTGACCACCGCGGTCAGGGCCGCGCCGTACTCGTAGCGAAAGCCCGGCCAGCCACGGGCCCGATCGAGCGCATCCCGCGCCACCGCGAGCCGACCCGACGCATCCCATGTGAACTCGGCTCGCCGACTCGCGCGATCCTCGATGGCCGTGGGCCGCCCCGCTGCGTCCCGCTCGATCGTGTACACCCGCTTGCAGCTTCCGGTCGGCCTGCACTGATCGACCGCCACGACGCGCTCGACGCCTCCGAAGGATGCGAGGTCCGTCTCGATGCGCGGATAGGGATCGCTGGCCCAGTAGATCGCCGCCAAGCTGCCCGCCGGCGAGAACTCGTGGACGAGACCTCCCTTGGTTCGAATCGCGCGCTCGTCCAAGCGCACCCAGTGCGTGCCGGGAACCGCCTCTCCCGCCGCAACGCCGTCCATGGCGTGCACGGCTCCGCTGTAATCGGTGAGGGTCTCTCCGTCGTAGTGGATGTCGAAGCTCCACAACCACGCATCCGTGGCCGAGTTGTACGTGGCGGCGACCTGGTGCGTGCCGATCCGCGTGTCGATGCTGAGATCCACGCGCCGCACGGCCAGATTCAGCCCCGCCACGTCGACCCGGCCGCCGGGCACGGTCACCGCTCCCAGGGCGCGGTACTCCGGCAGGCCAGGCGACGGCCCCAGCGGGCTCTGACCCGACCCACAGGACGGTCCGAGGTTTCCCGCGGCGACGGCCGCGAGGGCCAGGATGAAACGCTTCATGGTGGACTCCCGCCGGGACTCCAGCGGGGTGAGACGTGGTGCGCGCGCCGCTCAAGCGGCGGGCCCCAGCCGATAGCCAACCCAGCGGTCGCCACCGTCGGCTTCGGATCGCTCTTCGGCGACCGCCAGGCCGGATCGCGCCACCTGGAGCTCGATCGCCTCGCGATCGGCTTCCAGCAGGCCCGAAAGGATCAACACTCCCTCGGGCGCGAGAGCGTGTGCGAAGCCCGGGATCAGGGGCATCACCTCGGTGCGGATCATGTTGGCCACGATCACGTGGAACCGGATCGGCGCGAGAGCCTCCAGCGGCCCGATGAAGAACGCCGTGCGCGCGGCCAGCGCGTTGAGCCGGGCATTCAGCCGCGCTTCGCACACGGCCACCGGGTCCAGATCGAACCCGATGGCGTGCGCCGCACCCAGCGCGGCGGCGCCCATGGCCAGCACACCGGTACCGGTGCCTGCGTCCAGCACCCGCGCGTGCTCGACCTCGCTGCCCAGACCCGCCAGAACGTCGTCCAGCAGGCTCAGGGCCAGGCGAGTGCTGGCGTGGTGCCCGGTACCGAAGGCCTGGCCCGGGTCGATGATCAGCACGCGCTCCTCGGGCTCCGCCCGGGTTTCCACGAAGGACGGGGCCACCACCAGGCGCGGAGAAACGCGCACCGCCTCCAGCCCGTCGCGCCAGGCCTGGGACCAGTCGCGCGGCACCACGGGCTCCGCCGGCGCCACCCGGGCCGCCGCACCCAGGGCGCGCTCCAGTGACGCGCACAGCTGCGCCGCCTGGAGTTCGGGAGCGTAGATGCGCACGCGGATGCCGCCCTCGGATCCCTCCTGCTCCTCCAGACCCAGCGCGCCGGCGTCCCAAGCCTCGGCGGCCACCCGCTCGGCGGTCGCATCGTCGGCGACATCCACGTCGATGCTCACGGTGGCGACTTCCATGCCGTCATGGTGACACCTGCGCGCCCGACCTGAGATCAAGAAGGCCTCAAGATCCCCCACCGCAGGCCGGCTTCCTGC
Organism: Deltaproteobacteria bacterium; assembly: GCA_019310195.1. Taxonomy (GTDB): domain Bacteria; phylum Myxococcota_A; class UBA9160; order UBA9160; family JAFDET01; genus JAFDET01. The sequence continues at coordinate 20,070 of JAFDET010000073.1, read as the reverse complement.
CGGTGCACGCGCGCGCAACTACCTCCAGGCGTGGATGAGATGGCGGCCGCATCCCATTGAAATCGTGTGGGTTTTCTCTCAAATCGGAAGCGTTCGGGACCGATGAAGGGCCATGCCTCACTCCCTCCGACCCGCAGAGGCCGCGGAGGCCGCCACGGCCCTGCGCAGCAACGTGGAGCGCACGCTCCGAGGCAAGCCCGAGGTGGTGCGACGCGCCGTGGAAACGCTGATCGCCGGCGGCCATCTGCTGCTGGAAGACGTGCCGGGCGTGGGCAAGACCACGTTGGCCCACGCGTTGGCCCGCTCCGTCGACGCCAGCTTCCGGCGCATCCAGTTCACCAGCGACCTGCTGCCCGGCGACATCCTGGGTGTCTCCGCCCCGGAGATGATCGACGGCAGGCCCAGCGCCAACTTCGCCTTTCAGCCCGGCCCGCTATTCGCCAACGTGGTTCTGGCCGACGAGATCAATCGCGCGAGCCCGAAGACCCAGTCCGCACTGCTCGAAGCCATGAGCGAGGCCTCCGTCACCGTCGACGGCGTTCCGCACGCCCTGCCCCGTCCGTTCTTCGTGATCGCAACGCAGAACCCGCTCGAGCACCACGGCACCAACCCGCTGCCCGAGTCGCAGCTCGACCGCTTCCTGATGCGACTGCACGTCGGCTACCCGGACCCGGCCGAAGAAGTCGCCGTCCTGCGCGACGACCCGGCGGCCACGGAGCTGCCCCGGCTCGAAGCGGTCGTGACGCGCGAGGACGTGGTCGCCCTGGGTCAGACGGCCGGACAGGTCAAGTTCGAGGACAGCCTGGCGGCCTACCTGCTGGACCTGGTCCGCGAGACCCGCGAGAGCGAACAGTTGGAAGCCGGCGTGTCCACGCGCGGCGCGATTGCGCTGCGCCGCGCCGCCCAGGCGCGCGCGCTGGTGGACGGCCGCGACTACTGCATCCCGGAGGACGTGCGCGACCTGGCGGTCGACGTGCTGGCCCACCGCGTGGTGGTCGATCCGCGAGGCGGCGCGCATCGCGGCTCGGAGGAGGCGGAGTGGATCGTTCGCGACATCCTCGAGCGCATCCCGGTTCCGCTCTAAGGCGCTGGCTGCGGCCGCCGCGCACCCTGCGGCCGACCCGCGCCGGGTGGATCTTCTTCGCGCTGACCTTCGGCGTGGGATTCGCCGCGCTCAACACGGGGAACAACCTCCTGTACCTCGTGCTGTCGTTCATGCTGTCCTTCCTGGTGCTGTCGGGCGTGTTCTCGGAGTCCGCCCTGCGCGGCGTGACGATCCGCAGACGCCTGCCGCGCGAGATCTTCGCCGGGCAACCCGCCCCGGTGGCACTGGAAGTCCGTAACGATCAGACCCGGGTGCCCGCCTTCGCGTTGGTGGTGGAAGACCTGGACGCAGCCGGCCGCAGCGTCGGCCGCGTCTTCACGCTGCGGGTTCCGCCGTCGGGAGCCGAGCTCCGGACCTACGCCCTCACCGCCGAGCGGCGCGGCTGCCAGCAGCTGCGCGGGTTCCGGGTCTCCACCCGGTATCCTTTCGGTCTCTTCTCCAAAGCCATGCTGCTCGAGCGCCCAGAGGAGATCCTGGTGTACCCGCAGGTGGATCCGGAGGCCGTGCACCTGCAGCCGGACGCCGACGTACATGAGGGCGACACGCCGCGACACGCCCTGGGGGCCGGACACGAGGTGGCGGGACTGCGCGAGTACGCCCACGGAGATTCTCACCGGCGCATCCACTGGCGAGCCTCCCTGCGCCGCGGTGAGCTGCTGGTGCGCGACACCGAGAGCGAACGCAATGCCCGCGTGGACGTTCGCCTGGCCCGCGCCACCCAGGACTTCGAGCGCGCCGTGCGCCGCGCCGCATCCGAGGTGGTGGCCTTTCTGGAGGCCGGGATGCGTGTGGGACTGCGGGACGGCCCGCGGCAGATCGAGGCCGATGCCGGCCGGCGCCACCGGGCCAGCCTGCTGAGCTATCTGGCCACCGTGGAGCGCGAGGCGTGAGCGTCCGGCGCTCCTTCCGCTGCTCGGTCGAGGGGCCCCGCCCGCTGGGCGCCATCATCATGGTGGCGGCGGCCACCGCCACCCTCGACATCACCGGGCAGGTCGCCGTCTGGGCCCTGATCGGCCAGGCGCTCGGGGTCGGCTGGGCGTTGTCACGCCGCGAGCTTCCCGTGCAGCGCAGCGCACCCGCGCTGAATGCCGCCCTGGCCCTCATCGTGGCCCTGGCTCTGGGCATGTGGCTGCGCGGCGCAGCCAGCGTGGTGGCGCTGGCGCACTTCGCCACCCTGACCCAGGCGCTCCAGCTGGTGGATGCCCGCCCTCGCCGATCCGAGTTCCTGTTGGTGACCCTGGCCCTCTTCCAGGTGATCCTCGCCTCCAACCTGACTGACAGCGTGCTGTTCCCGCCCCTGCTGGTCGTCTTCCTGCTGACCACGGTGTGGACGCTCCTGGTGCACACGCTGCAGGTCGAGGCGCTCGAGTCCGGCGACCCCCTGGCCGCCCAACGTATCGCCACACCGGGCCTGCTGCGCGCAACGCTGGTGGCTTCCAGCCTCTCCATCCTGCTGGCCCTGGCGCTGTTCCTGGTGCTGCCGCGGATGCGCTCGGCCATGTTGCGCGGCGGCAGCGCGGGCATGCGAGTCGCGACGTCGGGGTTCTCGGACAAGATTCAGCTGGGCGAGCTGGGTCGCATCCGTCAGGACCCGCGGCCCGTGCTCCACGTGGAGACGCTGGCGGGAACACCGCCGCAGGAAGGTGCGGGCTATTGGCGAGGGATGGCCTTCGACCACTTCGACGGACGCAGCTGGTCGGTCACGCCCTCCGACAAGAGAGCGATCCCCGGCAACGCAGAGATCGGCATCGACCTGGCCCCGCGCATGCGCGAGTCCGAACACGTGCAGCGCATCATCCGCGAGCCGGTCACGGGGGGCGTCGTCTTCTCCCTGGGAACTCCCACCCGCATTTCCGGTGCGCTCCGCAGCCTGGAGCGCGATCGCAACGGCGGGCTCTTCATCCCCCGGCAGGCCGAGCAGCGCGTGATCTACACCGTGGCCAGCCGGATCGAGCCGGATGCGCCGCTGGCCGGCGACTGGGCCATGGAGACGCCGGACGGTCGGGGGCGGCATCTCCAGCTTCCGGCCCTGGCAGCGTGGGTCGAGGACCTGGCTCACACGATCACCGACGGCGCACGGAGCGACGCCGAACGCGCCGCACAGCTGGAGCGCTGGCTGCGCGAGAACGGCCGCTACAGCAACACGCCCCCCGACGTCGGCGATACGGAGCCCGTAGAGGCCTTCCTCCAGCAGGGGCTCGAAGGGCACTGCGAGTACTTCGCCTCGGCGATGGTCGTGCTGCTGCGCTCCGTCGGAATCCCGGCACGCATGGTGAACGGCTTCGCGGGCGGTCACCGCAACCGCCTGGGCGGCTTCGTCACGTTGACCCGCGCCGACGCACACGCCTGGGTAGAGGTGCACTTCGAGCGCACGGGCTGGGTGCGCTTCGATCCCACGCCCCCGGACCTGCGCAGGACGGAGGCCGCCACCGGCCTGGGCGCCCGCATGGGCGAGCTAGCCAGCGCCGTGGAGCTCTGGTGGTTCCAACGCGTGGTGGACTTCGACCGCACGGACCAGGCCCACGCCCTGCGCGGTGCCTGGCTGTCCTGGCGCCGCTGGCGCAAGCCGCAGGCTTCCACAGCCGCTTCGGCTCCCGAGCAGCGCCGCACCACGCCCCTGGTGGACGCGCGCGCGGTAGGGACGGCCCTGGCCCTGATCGGGGCCCTGGTGGTGGCCAACCACCTGCGCCGGCGCCGTCGATCCCGCGGACCCACTGTGCTGCGCGAGTATGCTGCGGCCCTGCGCCTGCTGGCGCGCCGTGGCCTGATCCGCGACACCGCCACACCCGCCCGGGCATTCGCCCGTCGTGTGTCCCGCGAGGTCCCCCAGGCCGCCGATGCCTTCGCGCGCCTGACCGAGACCTACCTGGCTGCGCGCTTCGGCGGCCGCGAGGCGCGTGCCGCAGATGAGGAGCTACGGCTCCTGCGTGATAGCCTGCGCGCGTGAGCCGCTTCGTCTTCCTGGATCGCGACGGAACCCTGGTCGAAGACGCGGGCTACGTGCACCGGCCGGAGGACTACCGGCTGCTGCCGGGCGTCCTGGAGGCATTGCGCCGCCTGGTGCGGGCCGGCTTCCGCCTGGCCATCGTCACGAACCAGAGCGGGATCGGCCGCGGCTACTTCACCCGGGAGGACTTCGAGCGCTTCCAGGCGCGACTGCTCTCGGACCTGACCGAAGCCGGCATCCCCATCGAGGCCAGCTTCGTCTGCCCCCACGCACCCGACGAAGGCTGCGCCTGCCGCAAGCCGGCGGCCGGCCTCCTGGAGCAGGCCCGGCGGGAGCTGGGCGCAGACCTGGCCTCGAGCTGGGTCCTGGGCGACGCCGAGCGCGACGTGGAGATGGCGCAACGTGCGGGCTGCGCCGGAGCGGTGCTCGTGGGGCCCGAGGGCGTCGACCTGGGGAAGTCGAGACGCCGCGCTGGCAAGGCGCGCGACTGAGCCATAGCCGTAGCTACGGCGCAGGGAGCGCAACGCAGCCAGCGCGGATGGATCGGCGTCCGGACCGTGTGCTCCATCTTGGGTCCGGCTCCTAGCTCACGCCCCGGGCAGGGCGCTACTGCTGCTTCTCGACCAGATCGAAGTACGCACTGGGCGCATCCAGGATCTGCAGGCCCAGGCCGGGCGGCACCAGCGCGGCCAGCCGAGGCTCGGTGCGCCTCTGGCGCGCCACCCGGACCCGCAGATCCAGCGCGGGCGTGTCTCCGCGAGCTTCCAGCATCACATGGAAGATCGTGCCGGGCGCCGGAAGCGCCGACGTCTGCACGAAGAGGCCGGTGGAGGACAGGTCCAGCACGATTCCGCTGGCCTTGCGCCCCTCGTAGCGCAGCTCGCAGGTCATCCGGCGCTTGTGTCTCGGCGCGGCGCGGTTATCCATCCCGTCCGGATCGGGCGAACCGCTGGGGCGCTTTAGCGCACCCCCAGAAGAGGATGCATCTGGGGAATCACCCTCACATCGTCCAGCATCCGGGACGCTCGCGCCGCCAGCTCGAGCAGGCGCGCCGCGGCCGGTCGCTCGCGAACCCGCGCGAAGGGCGTGACCGGCTGCAAGATGACCGGCAGCGCGGAATCCACCGCTGCGATGCGCGACCACGCTTCCTCCAACTCCTCGTCGCCGGTCGCGGGTGTCACGACCAGCTTCACCACGACCTCCGGAGCGCGCAGGGCCACGCGCAGGAAGTCCTGGTGGATCTCGTGGAACGGCCCCGGCTCTCCGCTCTCGCGGCGCACGTCGCTGGCGAGCTTCCAGTCCATGGACACCACGTCGACGTGCTCGACCACCCCGTCCAAGGCGTCGGCGGCGAGGCCGTGCGTCTCCAGATGGATGCGCGGTCCCAGCGCCCGCAGAGCCGGAGCCAACGCACTCACCGCTTCGGGCTGAAGCAGCGGCTCGCCGCCGGTCAGGCTGACGAAGCGGTGCGCAGCCCCATCCAGAGCCCGGGCCGCCTCCAGCGCGGTCTCGAGCGAGACCGGGTTCTCGACGACGCGCGAGGCCTCGGAGCCCCGCGCTTCCTGGATGCGGCACTCCCGTGCCGGGAGCCAGGTGTGGGGAGAGTCGCACCAGGCGCAGCGCAGATCGCAGCCGCCGACGCGCACGAATAGCGTGGCCGCGCCGACGTACGGCCCCTCCCCCTGCACGGAGGAGAAGATCTCCACCAGGTTCATCAGCCCTCGAGGATCGAGCGGCCCATCGCGATCTCGGCGACCACGTCGTCGACGTGCTCGGAGAGCTGACGCACGCGGAAGCGCGCGACGTGGTCATCCGTCGGAAGCGCCTCGATCCACTCCTGTTTGTTGGCCAGGTGAGCCACCATGGACGTCAGCTCCAGACGGTCGTCCCCGCCGAGCACCATGAGATCCCCGCCTTCGTGCCAGGCCAGCGACAGCTCGGCGCCGGCTCGCTCTCGCGCAATCCGGGCCGCCATGTGGAGCTGGAGGTCCGGCTGCACCGGAACCAGCACCATGGTGTAGCCGGCGAAGTGCTCCAGCACGAAGTCGCGATCGCTCACCCAGGCCACTTCCGGCGGGTACGCGGGCGGCTCTACGCGAGCCGCCTGACGCGCCAGGTCGCTCGGGCGCCCCGCCAGCAGGCCTTCGATGGCCGAGCGCCGGTCCCCCGACTGGCCGGCCAGGTCGCCCAGCCGCGACCACCAGACCCGGCCCCAGCGCGTGAAGTCGTGCTCCGAGAAGCGGGCCGCAGCCAGGTCCACCAGCTTGTCCGAGAAGCGACTGCGCCGCGTGCAGGTGCGAACCACCATGGGCAGCGGCGTGTCCAGCCCCGGCTCCACGTTGACCACCTCTTCACTCAGCAGCTCGCGCAGGGCGCCCAAGTCCTCGGGCGGCCAGTCGTGATGGTCGAACCAGGCCAGACGCCCGCGGTAGAGCGACACCGCCTGGAGCACGTCTCGCGCCGGGCTCGCAGTGAAGCCGATCACGATGATGGGAACGTCGTCCCTCAGGTCCGTCGCGACGCTGCGGAAGAACGTCATCAGCTCGTCCTGAGGGTAGATCCACAGGCCCTCCAGGGTGCGCACCTCGCGTGCCAGCAGCGCGGCGGCTGCGATCGACTCGCGATCCGCGTGCGCCACGATCGCCGCCCGGCGCGGCCGCTCCAGCAGCGGCGGCTCCTCGACCTCGGGCACGTCGACGGGCGGTGCCGCGGCGGCCTCGGCCTCCGCATCCGCCTCGGCATCGGCTTCCTCCTCGCGAGCCACCACGTCCTCGACGGACGCCACCTCGAGCCGATCCTCCAGCCCGGCCCGATCCTCGGTCTTCTCGGCCTCGGCCGCCGGCTCGCGGCTGCGCCCACGCCCCCGTCCGCGGCCCCGACCTCGGGGCCGCTCCGCGTCACGCTCGGGCTCGGCGTCTCCTTCCCCGGCCACCTCCGCACCGCCCTCACCCTGGCCGCCGCGACGGCGCCGGCCCCGGCGTCGACCCCGGCGCGGCCGCTCGTCGGCGCCATCCTCGTCGGTCAGATCGAAGGCCGTCAGCTCCGCAAAGCGGGGCGTCGCCTCCACGGGCGCCGGCTTCTCCTCCCGGGTCTCGACCTCTTCGGGCCCGTCACTGCGGACCGCTGCGGTCTCTTCCCGATCACTGCGTCCTCCGCGACGGCGACGGCGACGGCGCTGGCCACCGGGCACTCGTCCCTCGCTCACGGTTTCCGGTGCGGCGCCACCCAGCGGCAATCGATCCACCGCCAGCGAGAGCTCCGCCAGCGCATTCAGCGCCGCGTCGTCGAAGCGGTCCGCCACCAGCAGCAGCTTGGGCGTCTCGAGGCGGACCGGAGGCGCCTCGCCCGCCAGCAGCGCCGGCAGTGCAGCGCGCAGTGCGAGCACGGAGTCGACCACGGCCCCGAGCGTATCGATCGACAGCCGCTTGCGGATCGCGCCCGCCACCGGGTGTCCGTTCGGATCGATGCCCAGGAAGTCCAGCACCTCCGGGTCGCTGCCCGGCAGCGGCCAGCGCACCACCGAGCGAAGCTGCGCCGTCGCGGCGCTTGCATCGATGGCGCGGGCGCGCAGCCCCTCGTCACCATCACGCGCCTTGCGGTCGTTCAGGTGCTTGCGCAGCTGACCCTCCAGCCGGTCCAGGACGTCGGCCAGGTCGACGTCGTGCAGCCGGTCGCTGGAACGACGCGGCACGAAGGCATCCAGCACGAGGTCCGCCCGCAGCGCCGCCACGCGGCGCGCCAGTAGGATCAGCTCCACGGCGGAGCCCGCGCCTCGCACGGAGCCGCCGTGCTTGGCGGCCAGTCCGGCCAGCCCCTGGGCGGCGCGCACGAACAGCTCGTGCTCGGCGCGATCAGAGATGCGCGAAGCGACCCGGCTGGGAGGCAGTACCAGGATCTCGTCCAGGACCTCGGCTTCGGCCGCTCCCGCGCTGCCCAGACTCGCCGCTTCGCGGGTCTCCAGCTGGAAGGCGCGGGGCGCGGCCAGGCCCAGGATGCGGCGTGCGCCCGCCGCAAAGCAGGGAGCCACGGCGTAGGCCGTGCCGCCCTCGGCCAGCCGCTCGCCGCCGGCCGCCAGCGCCGCCAGCAAGGCGTCGGCGCCCGAACGCGGCGAGAAGGCCACCAGCACGTGCCGGCCGTCGATCTCGGCCGAGCCCAGCGCAGCGAAGGCTTCCGGAACGCCCTCCAGCGTAAAGGGCGTGAGCTCGGCGGCGGGCACGAGCCCCGCCTCCACGATGCGCGCGAAGGCATTGCCCGCGTCAATGGGGGCGCGTCCGTCTCCGCCCCGCTTGCGTCCAAATCGGCGTCTCATTGGTTTCCTTTCGAGGCCGGCTCGAGCACCAGGTGCCTGCCCTCTACGAGCGCCGCCGTCGCGTCGATCACGACGCGCGCCAGCTCCACCCACACGCGGTCCCGCGCCATCGCGGCGGCCACGTGCTCCTTGGGGCTCGCAAAGTCCAGCAGCACACCACCCAGAAGCTTTCGATCCGACCAGGCGTGTTTCACCACTGCATTCCAACGCTCCAACGGAACCTCGACCCGCAGCTCGCGGAGCTCCGAGAGCTCCTCCGGCAGGCCGTCCCGCTGGGGCGCCAACACCACCGCACTGCCATCCTTGGACAGCTCAGCGCGCCAGATTCGTCCCTGTGCCAGGAGGCTCACGGCTTGACCACCAAGGAGTCCGCCTCCTGTTCCTGTTCCGATCCTCGCAGGCGCGCCAGCACGGGCTCCAGCGCCACCTCCAGGATCGTTCGCCTCACCTCGCGGTCGGAGCCGGCTGCCAGGCAGGCCCGGGCATCCTCGTCGCGATCCTGCTTCCAGAGTAGATAGGCGGTCTCGTCGAGCCACTCGGCCACGCGCGCCGCCTCGTCCTCATCGAAGATGGTATCGATCGCGCCGTCCAGGATCTCTTCGATTTGGGCGAGCTTCTGCCCGCCGGAGACGATGATCGTGCCCTTCTCCAGCTCTTGGAGCTTCTCGGCCACCTCGCGCAGGGATTCGCCGGCCGGAAGCCAGGGTCCGATGGTCCGCTCGCGAATCAGCTCCACGGCGCCCCGGGCCGAAGCCTCTCCGCCCAGGGCCTCACGAGCCAGCGCGCCGGGCGTAGGTCCGTCCCCAGTCAGCGCCGAGCGCCACTCGGCGAACTCCCGCGGCAGCGAGCGGTCCGCCGCCTGACGCGCGGAGCAGCGCCCCAGCCACGCGCGCACCGCGGCCGGCGGCGCCTCGACCCCGCCGAAACGCTCGCGCGTCTCCAGCTCACGGGCAAAGCGCCGCGCCTTGCCGCGGCTGGTTCCGTAGACGCGGCATTCCAGGATCCCGCGCCGCGCGTCGGTGATCACCTGAAAGATGCGCGCGCCGCCGCTGGGGTTGGCCTCTACCAGGGTCACCATGCGCGCGCCGGTCGGATCGTACGGCGAGATCAGGGCCGCCTCCAGCGGCTCCTCGCCGCCTCCCGGCGGTCGGGCCACCCGCGGCTCCGGCGCCGACTCGGCCAGTGTCACGCCGCGGGAGCGCAGGCGGTGTCGCGTCTTGCGCAATAGCTTGCGCGCCGGCTTGCCGAGCGCTGCTTCGTCCAGGGCGTCGAGCACCGGCCCGGCGGCGGCGTTCACCGACCACGCGTCGGCCAGCTCGGCGGCCGCCTAGGCGTCCTCGGTCAGCAGCCAGGCCAGCACCTCGGCCGCAGCCTGGGGCGGGAGCGCCTCCAACACGCGATCGGCGTCACCGTTGGCATCGCGGATCGCGTCCGCGGCGTCAGGCAGCGCGCTGGCCGCCCGCTCCAGGGCATCGGCCAGGCTCACAGCGCCACCTCGCGGCGCACCCATTCACGATACGCATCGCTCCCGCCCACGACCGGCAGCGCCAGGACCTCGGGCAGGTCATAGGGATGCAGGCTGGACACGCGCTCGCACAGTGCGGCTTCGCGCTCGGCCGTGGTCTTGATCACCAGGAGCACTTCATCGTCCTCCTGCACGCGTCCCTCCCAGCGATAGATGGAGCGCACACCCGGAACCAGGTTGGCGCACGCCGCCAGGTGCTCGTCCACCAAAGCACGCGCCAGGCGCCCGCCCGTCTCGGCGTCGGGCGCGGTCACCAGCACCACACGAACGTCGGCATCAGACGGGCTCATGGGGATCCAGGAGCTTGCGGTGCTCGTCCAGGGCAAAGCGGTCGGTCATGCCTGCAATGTAGTCCGCAACGGCCCGGGCCGGACCGTCCACCTCGAAGCGGGTCACCACGTGGGGCGGAAGCCGGGCCGGATCGTCCCGGTACACGGCGAAGAGTTCACTCAGCACCCGTTCTCCCTTGCGCACGGCGCGCACGACCTGATGGTGCTGGTAGAGGCGCGTGCTCAGGAAGCGTTTGAGCTGCAGCGCACCGCGCTCGACCTCCGGCGAGAAGCCGACCAGCGGCGCGGCCGAGCTTCGCACCGAGTCGATACTCACCGTCCCGGCCACGCGGCGATCGGTCTCCTCGACCAGGTCGGTCACCAGGCGGTTGATCAGACTCACGATGGTCTGGGCATCCAGCACCCGGCGGCTGGCCTTGCCCACGCGCACCTCGGTCTCGCGCCGGACTTCGCGCCACAGGCCCACCTCTTCGAGCTGATCGCGCTCCAGCAGCCCCGAGCGCAGCCCGTCGTCCAGATCGTGGTTCGTGTAGGCGATCTCATCGGCAAAATCGGCCACGCGGGCTTCCAACGAGGGGTGCGGCGTCTCGGGCGGAAGCGGGATGGGGTGCTCCCACGGGTGGCCGTGCTTCAGGATGCCCTCGCGCGTCTCCATGGTGAGGTTGAGACCGCGAAACCCGGGGTAGCGCTCCTCCAGCAGGTCCACGACCCGCAGGCTCTGGCGATTGTGGTCGAACCCGCCCTGGTCCTTCATCAAGTCGGCCAGGACGCGCTCGCCGGCGTGGCCGAAAGGGGTGTGGCCCAGGTCATGGGCCAGGACCACGGCCTCGGCCAGGTCCTGGTTCAGGCACAGGGTGCGCGCGATGGTGCGCGCGATCTGTGCGCCCTCCAGCGTATGGGTCAGGCGGTTGCGGTAGTGGTCGCCCTCGTGGGGCACGAAGACCTGGGTCTTGTACTCCAGGCGCCGGAATGCCCGGGAGTGGAGCACGCGGTCGCGATCCCGCTGGAAGGCAGTCCGGTAGGGATGGGCGGTCTCGAAAACCACACGCCCCAACGACTCCGCGGCCCGTGCCGCACACGGCGCCAGGCGCTCGCGCTCCTCGGCCTCCAGATGCTCGCGCGTTCGGATCAAGGGGATTCCTGGAGCACGCGCTCGAGTTCGGCGCGCGACTCGTCCCCGATCTCGCCGGTACCGGGTGCGGGCGGGCGGAGGACCGCGTAGGCCCCCGCCGCGAGCGCCGCCAGGCCGGCGGCTGCGAGGATCCAACCCCTCATTCGCCGAACCCTACCCTGCCGCTACCCTGGGCGCCATGAGCCGCATGCTACTCGGTCCCGGACCTTCCAACGTGCCCGAACGCGTCCTTCAGGCCCTGGCGCAACCCCTGCTGGGCCACCTCGACCCCGCCTTCCTGGCTGTGGTGGACGAGGTCCAGGTCCGGCTGCGGCGGATCTTCGGCACCGAGAACGCCATGACCCTGCCGCTCTCGGCCACGGGCTCGGCCGGCATGGAGGCCTGTCTCTGCAACCTGCTCGAACCGGGCGATGACGTGGTGGTCGGCGTAGCCGGCGTCTTCGGCGAGCGCATGTGCGAGGTGGCGTCGCGCATCGGCGGACGCGTCACGCGGGTGGAGGCCGAGTGGGGCACGCCCCTCGACCCCGACGCCATGGCCGAGGCCATGGCCCGCGTGCGCCCCCGGGTGGCGGCCTTCGTCCACGCCGAGACCTCCACCGGAGTGTGTCAGCCGGTGGAGCCCATCGCCGCGGCCGCCCGAGAGGCCGGAGTGATGCTGGTGCTGGACTGCGTGACCTCCCTGGGCGGCATCCGCGTGAGCCTCGACGAGTGGGGCATCGACGCCGCCTACAGCGGAACCCAGAAGTGCCTGTCGTGTCCGCCCGGCCTGTCCCCCGTCTCCTTCAGCGCCCGCGCCATGCAGCGCGTCCAGAGCCGCTCACAGCCCGTGCAGAGCTGGTACCTGGACCTCACGCTGCTCGCCGGCTACTTCGGCCAGGAGCGCGTCTACCACCACACCGCGCCGGTCTCCATGGTGACGGCGCTCTGCGAGGCGTTGCGCATCGTGGAGGAGGAGGGTCTGGAGGCGCGCGAGCGGCGCCACCGCGAAGCGGCCGCAGCGCTGATCGAAACCCTGGGAGGGCTGGGCTTCGAGCCCCTGGTGGACGAGGCGTACCGGCTTCCGCCGCTCACCACCCTGCGGCTGCCCGAGTCGATCCTGACGCGCGGCGAGGCCGACGTGCGCCGCAGCCTGCTGGACGACCACGGCATCGAGGTCGGCGGCGGGCTCGGCAAGCTGGCGGGCCGCGTCTGGCGCGTGGGCCTGATGGGTCACAACGCGCGAGTCGAGAACGTGGAGCGCCTGGCCTCCGCGCTGCGAACGATCGTGAGCTAGCCCACGCTCCCGTGCGGGTGCGACACCCGTCTTACCGAATGAAGGAGACCCGCGTGCTTCGTATTACCGGCGCCATTCTCATCCTCACGCTCGCCCTGGCGTGCGGCGCCACGCGCCGGGCCGACCCGGGCGAGGGCAAGGGCTTCCTGGACGACTACAGCAAGCTCGAGCCGGGCGGCAGCGGCGAGGCCCAGCTTCGCTGGATCAGCCCCGACGCGGACTTCACCCGCTACGACAAGGTCATCATCGACCCGGTCACCTTCTGGCGCGGCTCAGACGCCAAGGCCGGCCTGAGCACGGAGCAGCGCCAGGCCCTGGCAAACTACTTCCACGCCACGGCGCACAAGGAAGTGTCCAAGTACTTCACGGTCGTGCAGCACCCCACGGAAGGCGCGATGCGCTTCACCGCGGCCATCACGCGGCTCGGCGACCGCAACGTCACCATGGACACCGTGTCCACGTACATTCCGCAGATGCGCCTCGTGGCTGAGGCCAAGGGCCTCTTCACGGGGAAGCCCGCATTCGTGGGCGAGGCGGCGCTGGAGGGACGCCTGACCGATGCCTGGAGCGGCGATCTCCTGGCCGCCGCCATGGACCGCCGGGTGGGCGGCAAGTCGTTCAAGGGCATGGACGACTGGGCGGACGTGCGCGCCGCGATCGATGCGTGGGCCGTCAAGTTCTCCAGCAACATGTGCCGGCGCGCCCAGCGCCCCAACTGCCCTTCCTGATCCCCCGATTTGACGCCGGCGGGTGCAGCCGGTAGAGATCCCACACAACCAGACGCCCGGGTGCCCATCAGGGTGAAAAGGGAAGGCCGTGAAATCCGGCCGCGGTCCCGCCACTGTGATTGGGTAGCCCCTCCGCAAACGCCACTGGGGGAGAAGGAACTCCCTGGGAAGGCGCGGAGAGGCAATGCCCATAAGCCAGGAAACCTGCCCGGGCGGCGCAACGACTCTCGCTCTTCGCGGAAGGAGTGGAGGTCTTCATGACCCGTCTCGGTTTCTTCGTTTTGTTCGCTCTGTTCGTCCTGTTCTCGTCGGCCGCTCTCGCGGCGCCTCCCGACCCGCCCGACCCCGACTCCGTCACAGACCCCGATGCGACGACCTCCCCGGCGCCCAGCGACCCGCCGCCCGTGGTGCGTCAGGTGGGCGAGGTGATCGCCACCACCACCCGCGGCGAGCGCAACAACCTGGATACGCCCGGCAACATCACGGTGCTCGACCGCGAGGCCATCGAGAAGAGCGGCGCGCGCGACGTGCCGGATCTGTTGCGCCGCGAGGCAGGCGTCTTCGTCACCCAGGACTCCACCAACCCCGAGGGCTACCGACTCGAGCTGCGCGGCTTCAACAACGGCAGCGGCAACGGCTCCGGCACCCTGGTGCTGGTGGACGGCCGGCGCGCCAACGAGCCCGACAGCATGACCACCGACTGGGCGTTGGTCTCCATCGACAACGTCGAGCGCATCGAGGTGGCGCGAGGACCGGTGAACGCCGCCTGGGGCGACGCGGCCGAGGCCGGCGTGATCAACATCGTGACCCGCAGCGGCGAGGGCCCGCTGCGCTTCGAGTCCCGCGGCCGGCTGGCGTCCTACGACACGTACCAGGGCACGATCTTCGCCGGCGGCAGCGCCGGACCCGTGACCGCCTCGCTCTTCCTGGACGGCCAGCACAGCGACGGCTACCGCGAGCGCAGCGACTACCGCAAGCACGGCGGCGTCTTCAAGCTGGGCTTCGACCTCGCCGAGCTGGCGCGCCTGGACGTCAAGGCCGGCTACTGGAGCGACAAGCGCGAGCGCCCCGGCACGCTATCCGCGATGCAGATGGACTTCCTGGGCCGCCGCGCGGCGGAGCCGGGGCCGGACGACAACTTCAACCGCGTCCGCACCTACAACGTGGACGGCACGCTCCAGGTCTTCCTGGCCGAGGACGTTACCTTCAAGACCACCGCCTGGTACCGCCAACGGCGCAGCAAGGGAACGCTGAGCAACCCGACCTTCGTCCTGGACGACGACAACGAGACCCAGGTGGTGGGCGTCAACAGCCAGCTCGAGGTCCGCCGGCCGATTTTCGGCCACGCCAATCAGCTTGTGCTGGGCGGTGACTGGAGCCACGACAAGGCGTCGTTCGACAGCGTGTTCGACGACCGGAGCCCCTTCGACTTCGACACCATCACGAAAACCCGAGCAGACAGGACTCTTTACGGCTTCTTCCTCCAGGATGACCTGAACCTCCTGGAGAACCTGATCCTGTCCGGCGGCGTGCGCTACGACCGCAACAGCCGCTCCGCGACCAACCGAGTCACGGGGAACGACTTCAACGTCCACGAGAGCGCGTGGAGCCCGCGAGCCGCCCTGACCTGGCGACCCCTGGAGCCGCTGTCGGTCTACGGGTCGTGGGCGCGGGGCTTCCGCTTCCCCAACTTGAGCGAGGCCTTCGGGTTCTTCGGCTTCGCGCCGGAGCTGGAGCCCGAGAAGTCCACCACCTACGAGGTGGGTGCCAAGCTCCGCACGAAGCACGCCGACGCCAACCTGGCCTTCTACTACATGACGGTGCGAAACGAGATGCTGTTCAACACCGAACTGAGCCCACCCTTCGGCCTGGAGGTGAACATGGACCGGGTGCGGCACCGCGGCGTCGAGTTCTCGACGACGCTGCGCCCGGTGGAGTGGCTGGAGTTCTACGGGAGCTACACCTACGACGACGTGGAGATCACCCGCGACCGTCTGACCATGCTCGAGGGCAACCGCGTCCCGCTGGTACCCAAGCACCGCGGTACCGCCGGCGCGCGGGTCTTCGGACCGTGCAACACGGAGGCCGGCGTCAACGCCAACATCGTCGGCAGCCGCCTCTTCATCAACGACTCCGCCAACGCCTTCGACCAGATGGACGCCTTCCAGGTGGTGGACGGGCACGTCGCCTGGCGCCCCCAGATCGGCGAGCACGTGCGCCTGGGCGTCGAGTTCAACGTCTACAACATGCTGGACAAGCAGTACGAAGAGGTGGGCGGTATCCGCACCCTGTTCGACCCGGTAACCTTCCTGCCCATGGGCCAGAAGCGGTTCTTCCCGTCGCCGGAGCGGAACTACGAGGTGCGTTTCCTGGTGGAGGTGCGCCGTTGAGGCGAGCCGCGGCTGCGCTGCTGCTGCTGGCCCTGACGGGTCCGGCCCCGGCTGACGAGGTGATCGCGGTCGGCGAGGATGCCGTTCCGGTCGGGCCGGCCGTCGAGGAGCGTCTGGCGGAGATCCGCCGGCGCATCCAGGCAGCCGTGGTCTATCCGCGCCAGGCCCGCTCCCGCGGACTGGAGGGCGTGGCCAAGGTCGGCTTCCACATCGACCGCTCCAGCGGACTGGCGCAGGAGATCCAGCTGGTGGGCTCCTCCGGCTACACCAGCCTGGATCGCGCCGCGGAGAAGAGCGTGGTCCGCGCCGGCACCCTGCCCTGGGTCTACGGCCGCCTCGAGGTGCCCGTGCGCTTCAGCCTGGAGCTTCCCTAGCTCTAGCCCTTCAGCTCCTCGGCGAAGAGCGCCACCAGCTTCTGCCAGGCGTCGGCGGCGGCCTCTTCGCTGTACGAGTCGCGCTGGTCGCAGAAGAATCCAGCTCGGCCTTGATCTGCTCGACCTCCGCCGCCGGGATGTACTCGTCCTGGTCGCCGAACAGGCACAGGATGCGGCCGCGGATCTTTCCCGTACGGCCGAGGGTCGAGTCGGCCCCCCCGAAGCCTTCCGCGCCCGCGATGCCGCCGCCGTAGAAGCTGGCGGCGGCGGCCACGTCGGTCTCGCAGGCGGTGAGGTACGTCATGTGACCACCCACGCAGAACCCCATGCAGCCGATCCTTTCGCCGCGCACGTCGTCGCGCTCGCGCAGCCAGGCGATGGCGGCCCGGGCGTCGACGATCATCTCGTCGGCCTGGAGCTGGCCGTAGGGCACGAAGCCCTTGCCCATATCCTCTTCGGTGTAGCTGAGCTCGATCCCCGGAGCGGTCCGGTGGAAGAAGTCGGGCGCCACGGCCACGTAGCCCTCGCGCGCCAGGCGCTCGGTCACATCGCGAATGTGGGAGTTCACGCCGAAGATCTCCATGAACACGATCACGGCGGGGTGCGGGCCGCCTTCCGTGGGAACCGCCACGTGGGCGCCCATGGCGGCTCCGTTCACCGGAATCTCGACGTGCTGCGCAGTGATCTGCATGAATCCTCCCTCTTCCTCGGTCTAGGTGTGGAGCCGCGGCCAGGCCGGAGCCTCGGTTAGCACCCGGGCCTCGTGCTCCGCAATCGTTTTCAGCCGTTCCGGGGCGCCCGGGTCGATCCCCCTGGCCAGCTCCACGTAGAGACCGTGGTGGCGCGCCTCGGACGCCAGCAGCCCGCGATAGAAGGCCGCCAGGGCCGAATCGTCCAGCGCCTCGGCCAGCAGCTGGAAGCGCTCGCAGCTGCGTGCCTCGATCACGGCGCAGCAGAGCAGCGTATCCACCAGCCGGCCGGGCTCTTGGCTGCGCACGGCGGCTTGGAGACGCCCGGCGTAGGGGCTGGGCCGCTGGCGGCCGAATCCCACACCCCGCCGCTCCAGGTGGGTCAACACCTGCTCGAAGTGGCCCAGCTCCTCGCGCGCCAGCTCCGATAGCGGCCGGGCCAGATCGGCCCGCTCCGGGTAGCGGAAGATCAGGGTCAACGCGGTCGAGGCCGCCTTCTTCTCCGCGTGGGCGTGATCCAGCAGCACCTCGTCCAGGCCGGCGAGGGCGCGCGGCAGCCAGCTCGGGTCGGTCGGCGCGGCCAGGTTCAGCACGGGCCGCACTATAGCGGGGTACACTCGATCCATGGAGTACCGGAACCTGGGATCCAGCGGTCTGCGGGTGAGCGAGATCGCACTCGGCTCGTGGCTCACGTTCGGCTCGTCGGTGGACGCACCCTCCACGCAGGACGTGGTCCACGCCGCCTACGACGTGGGCATCAATCTGTTCGACACCGCCGACGTCTACGCCAACGGACGCGCCGAGGAGGCCCTCGGCCAGGCGCTCCAGGGGATTCCGCGCCCGTACGTGGTGATCGCCACCAAGTGCTTCTTCCCCATGTCGGACCGGACCAACGACCGCGGCCTGTCGCGCAAGCACATCGTGGAGAGCGTCGAGGCTTCGCTGCGGCGGCTCCGCACCGACTACATCGATCTCCACCAGTGCCACCGGGCGGACCCGAGCACGCCCGTCGAGGAGACCGTCCGCGCCTACGAGGACCTGATCCGCCAGGGCAAGCTGCTCTACTGGGGCGTGTCCGAGTGGCGCGCGGCCCAGATCGTGGACGCCTGCCGGATCGCCGACGCGCGCAACGCGTACCGGCCGGTGTCCAACCAGCCCCAGTACAACCTGGTGCGGCGCCAGATCGAACGCGAGGTGATTCCGGTCTCGCGGCGCGAGGGGCTGGGCCAGATCGTCTTCAGCCCCCTGGGCCAGGGCGTCCTCACGGGCAAGTACTCCGGCGGTGCACGGCCCTCGGGCACCCGCGCCACCGACGAAGAGCGCAACCAGTTCATGAACGCCTTCCTGGAGGAGGACGTCCTGGATCGCGTGGACCGGCTGCGACCGCTGGCCGACGAGCTGGGCGTGTCGCTGGCCCAGCTGGCGCTGGCCTGGTGCCTGCGCGAGCCCAACATCTCCAGCGTGATCGTGGGCGCGAGGACGATGAAGCAGATCCAGGAGAACGCCAAGGCATCCGGAATCCGCATTCCGGACGAGCTGGCGTCCCGCATCGACGAGATCCTGCCGGCCTGATGCGCGCCGACGCGGTCGTCGTTGGAAGCGGGGCCGGCGGCGGCCCCGCCGCCACTGCCCTGGCCGAGAGCGGACGGCGCGTGGTGGTGCTGGAGGCCGGCCCGCGCCTGGAAAGCGCTGACTTCAGCGGGGCCGAGGGCGCCATGCTGGCGCGCCTGTTCCGAAACGTGGCGATTCAGGGCTCGAACCAGGCCTTGTACGCCGGATCCTGCGTCGGCGGCTCTACGGTGGTGAACGACGCGCTTTGCTTCCCCACACCGGCCGCGGTGCTCGAGCGCTGGCGCGCGTCGGGCCTCGAGCTGGCCGGGTTCGAGAGCCACGTGGAGCGCGTCTGGCGTGAAGTGAACGCCACACCCACCGACCGGGCTCACACCAGCCGCAACGCCCGGCACCTGGCCGTGGGCGCAGCTCGGCTGGACTGGGAAGCGGAGTCGATCCCGCGCAACGTGCGGGGCTGCGCGAACCTGGGCCTCTGCAACTTCGGCTGCCCCACCGGCGCCAAGCAGTCGACCCTGCAGACCTACATACCCCGGGCGGAGCGTGCCGGAGCGCAGGTGTTGGCCGAGACGCGCGTAGAGCGGGTGGTCGTAGAGGCGGGAGTGCTCCGCGGCGTCGAGGTGGACGGCTTGCTCGTGGAAACCCCGCTGGTGGTCCTGGCCGCGGGCGTCCTGGCCACGCCGCGCATCCTGCTGCGCAGCGGCGTGGCCGCCGGCTCCGGCTTCCAGGCCCACAGCTCCCTCTACGTCACGGCGCGCTTCCCCGAGCCGGTCCATGGGTACTACGGGCCGACCATGTCCTTCGGGGTGAGCCAGTTCGCGCCGGAGTTCATGCTCGAGAATGTGACGGTACATCCGGTCGTGACCGCTACGGGCCTGCCCTCTTTCGGCGCCGAGCACGAGCGCATCATGCGGCGGCTGCCGTACCTGGCCCGTTGCGTGGTGCTGCGCAGAGACGCGGCCCGGGGATCGATCGACGTCGATGGGAAGATCGACTACCCGCTCCTGGCCGAGGACCAGTCCGCGCTGCGCCGCGGCCTGCTGGCGGCCACCGAGCTCTACCTGGCCGCTGGCGCCGAGGCGGTGTGGCTCCCGCTCCAGCAGCCCCACACGATCCGCGACCTGGGCGACGCGGAGGCGCTGCTGCCGCAGGCCATGGAGCCGTCGCGGCTGGCGTCCCTCTACGCGGTCCACCTCTTCGGCGGCGCCCGCATGGGCGACGTCTGCGACGAGGACGGATCCGTACGGGGGGTGAGCGGCCTGTACGTGGCCGACGCCTCCGGCCTTCCGGGAAACACGGGCGTGAATCCGCAGATCACCGTCCTGGCCAACGCCCAGCGCATCGCCGAAGGAATCGCCGCATGAACGCGCCGCTCCTGGACCCGCAGCTCGACCGGCGCGGCTTCCTGCGCCTGGCCGGCGTGGCCGCGGCCGTCGGGACGCTTCCCGGGTGCTCGTCTTCCGGCCGCCGCGACAGCATCGTGACCGCGGTCACCCGGCGGATCGTGGGCCCGGAAGGTGCCGCACGGATCGATGCCGGCCTGGTGAACCCTGCCGCGGCCGCCGACGCGTTCCTCGCAGACCTGGGCCCCCTGGGCGATGCCCTGAAGCTGGCCCTGGCCGCATTGGAGTGGGCCGTGTGGCCGCTGGTCCCCAAGCTGAGGCCCTTCACGTCTCTGGATCCCACGGAGCAGGACGCGGTCCTCGCCGATCTCCGCGACTCGCGACTGGGCCTCAAGC
>JAFDET010000307.1 GCA_019310195.1 Deltaproteobacteria bacterium | reverse complement strand
GGCCCCTTCGGCGCCCAGCAGCCGCTGCAGGAGCGTGCCCGCGGTCTCGCCGGCGTGCAGCAGCTCGGCCGGGTGCGCGTCGGCCGCCCGCGCTTCGAAGCCCGCCAGCGCGGCGTCATCGGCGCCCGGCAGGCCCTGGATCAAGTAGCCGCCCGCGGCCTCGATCTCGCCTTCGGCCGAGAGGTAGACGCCCAGCGCCACGGTCGAGGGCTTCTGCTCGCTCTCCAACAGGTAGTGCGCCAGGTCCTGGGCGATCTCGCCCGTGACGATGGGCACGATGCCGCTGTAGGGCTGCTTCCACGAGGGGTGGTTGGGAGGGTTCGCGTCGGGGTGCTGGACGTAGCCGCGCACGCCGCCGTCGCTCTCGGCGGTGACCAGGATGGTCCCGAGGGGCCCGTCGCCGCGCAGCTGGATCTGCACGCGCTCGCCGTCCTGGCCCTCGGTGGAGAGCAGGATCCCGCCCATGAGCGCTCTTGCCAAGGCAACCGAGGCCGCAGGCGAGGTGCGGTGCCGGCGCACCGCTTCGCGCACCAGGTCGGTGGCCACCAACGTGCGCACGGACACGCTGCCATCCGCCGAGAGGGCGCGCAGCAGCTGGTCCTGCATCGCGGGGCTACCGCGCGGCGCGGCGGGCAGCGCGCTCCTCGGCCAGGCGCCAGCGCGTGGGACCAGAAAGCTCCGTCTCTTTCGCGGGCTCGCGCGAGGGCGGGTCCTTCTCCGGGTCGTCGAAGCGACGCAGGGTGCCGTAGACGGTGTTGCGCTCCACGGGGATGCGCCCCACCTCGCGCACCAGACGCCGGATCTCCTCGGGCGGCAGGTTCTCGCCGAACTCGGAGCCGGACTCGCGGCTGATGGACTCTTCCATCAGCGTGCCGCCGAAGTCGTTGGCGCCCGCCAGCAGGCCGAACTGCGCCATCTTGGGGCCCATCTTGACCCACGAGACCTGGACGTTGGTGATCCAGGGCCGCAGGAAGAGCCGGCCCACCGCCACCAGCACGATGTCCTCGTACAAGGTGGAGCCGGCGCGCGCGCCCAGGTGGTTGAAGAGGATGTTCTTCTCGTGGATGAAGCCCAGGGGCACGAACTCGGTGAAGCCGCCGGTCTGCTTCTGGATGTTGCGCACCAGGCCCATGTGCTCGGCCACGTGACGCGGGCTCTCGATGTGGCCGTACATGACCGTGGAGCTCGAGCGCAGGCCCACGGAGTGGGCGGTGGTCACGATCTCGATCCAGCGATCGCGCCCCAGCTTGCGCGGCGACACCACGCCGCGCACCTCGTCGTCCAGGATCTCGGCGGCGGTGCCCGGGATCGTGCCCAGGCCCGCCTCCTGCAGCCAGCGCAGGTAGTCCGCCAGCTCCATCCCGCTCTTGCGGTGACCGAAGTCGATCTCCTCGGGCGAGAAGGCGTGGATGTGCACCTTCGGGAAGGCCGCCTTCAGCGTCTCCAGGATCTCGCGGTAGTGGGTGTGGTCCTTGTTGGGATGGATGCCGCCCTGGATGCAGAACTCGGTGGCGCCGCGGGCGACCGCGTCGCGGGCCTTCTCCAGCAGCACCTCCATGGGATGGTCGTAGGCCTCCGCGTCGTCCTTGTGACGCGCGAACCCGCAGAACGAGCAGCCCACGTAGCAGACGTTGGTGAAGTTCATGTTGCGGCAGACGACGAAGCTGACGTCGTCGCCCTTGTCCTGGGCGCGTGCCAGATCCGCGCTGCGCACCAGGGCGTGGAAGTCGGGGCCCTCTACGCGCAGCAGGCGCTCGGCGTCGTCCACCGAAAGCTCGGCGCCGTCCAAGGCGCGATCCAGGATCCCGGCCACGTCGGAAGACACGTCCGCGAGAAGTCGCTCCAGACTCATGCCGCAGCCTCCTGATTTGGGCGCACCCAGCCCGCTTCGTCCACCCGCTGCAGCGCCGCCTGGCGCACGGCCGGGTCGAAGCGCTCGGGGCGCCCCAGCAGATCCTCGGGGTAGACCGGCAGCCGCTCCACCAGGCGGTGGCCCGCGGCTTCGGTGCGCCGCCGCAGCTCGACCAGGGTGGGCCACGGCGCCTCGGGGTTGATGAAGTCCAGGGTCACCGGCGAGACGCCGCCCCAGTCGTTGAGGCCCGAGTCGAGCAGCGTCTCCAGCACGTCGGGCGCCAGGTTGGGCGGCGCCTGCACGTTGCGCTGGGGTCCGAGAACGAGACGGGTCAGGGCCACCCAGCCCGCCACCCGGGCATCGTCCAGGGGCGTCTCCGCGCGCATGCCGGTGCCCGGCTTGGGATGGAAGGGCTGCACGATGCACTCCTGGATGTGGCCATACTGCTCGTCCAGCTCACGGATGGCGAAGAGCGTGTCCACGCGCTCCTCGTCGGTCTCGCCGATTCCCAGCAGGATGCCCGAGGTGAAGGGGATGCCCAGCTCGCCGGCCTCGCGGTGCATGCGCAGCCTTGCTTCGGGCTTCTTGTCCGGCGCGTGGAAGTGGGGACCGCCCTTGGCGCAGAGGCGCTCGCTGGTGCTCTCCAGCATCAGCCCCATGGATGCGTTCCAGGGCCGCAGCGCCTGCATCTCGTCGGACGAGAGGATCCCGGCGTTGGTGTGCGGCAGCATCCCGCCCTCGAACGCCACGCGGCAGGCCTCGACCAGATACTCCGGGGTCGTGCGATAGCCGCGCTGCTCGAGCCAGTCACGATGCTCGCGATACGCCACCTCCGGCTTGTCGCCCAGGCAGAAGAGCGCCTCGATGCAGCCGGTGGCCAGCCCGCCGCGCACCACTTCGGCCACCTCTTCCAGGCTGTAGGTGCGCGCCTCCGGCGAGTCGGGCGGCTTGGCGAAGGTGCAGTAGCTGCAGCGGTCGCGGCACAGGTTGGTGAGCGGGATGAAGACGTTGCGCGAGAAGGAGACGAGATCGCCCTTGCCGCGCCGCTTGCTCTCCAGCGCGCCTTCGCGAACCGCATCGCGAATTCCGGCGTCGTCCAGCCCCGCCGCAAGAAGCAGCGCCTCGGCGCGTTCCAGACCTCCGGCGTCCACCGCGGCGGCGACCCGGCGCTCGGCGTCCGCGCGCGAGAGCGACGACGCGGCGGGCACCCTAGGCCTCGACCTCGAGCCCGACCCAGGCGCGGAGCTGCTCCGGGTCGGTCCGGTGGAGGAACTCGCCCACGGGTAGCCCTTCGGCGTTGCGCTCCTTCAGCACGCGAAGCAGGCCCACCAGCGCCGGGACCATCTGCTCGCCGGCCAGGCGGGGGTAGAGGGTGTGCGCCAGCCGCGAGCCCTCGCGCGAGCCCCCTACCAGGACCACGTGATCGTTCTTCCCGTAGCCGTAGATCCCGACCTCGGCCGTGGGCGGCCGCACGCAGTTGTTGGGGCAACCCGTCATGCGGATCACCACATCCACGTCGCCGAGGCCCGCCTCCTCCAGCGCGTCGATGTAGCGGGGCAGAATGTTCTCGGCGTCGGTCATGGCCAGGCCGCAGGTGGGCTTGGCCGGGCAGGCCATGGCGTTGCGCCGCACCAGCGACACGGTCTCGGGAAACGCGACGCCCTCCTCGCGCAGGATCGACTCCACGCCCTCGCGATCGGCCAGGTTGCAGAGCAGCAGATCCTGCTGCGGCGTCAGGCGCACCGAGGCGCCCAGCTCGTCGACCACCCGGCGCGCCGCCCTCCGCTGAGCACCCTTCAGGCGGCCGTTCTCGACGGAGAGGCCGTACCAGCCACCGCCGCCCCGCTGCTCGTTCCAGCCCAGGTGGAGCTGCATGGGCGGCAACGCAACCGGCTCCGCGTCGGACAGCTCCACGCCGAACGTGTCGGCCAGCTCCGTGCGCACGCGGTCCAAGCCCAGGCGGCGGATCGTGTACTTCCAGCGTGCCAGCTTGCGATCCTTGCGGTCTCCATGGTCGCGCTGCAGCATCACGATTCCCCGCAATCCACCACCTGCTCCCGGCGCACCCGCCCCAGATAGAGCCCCGGCAGGGCCGCCGTCGCGGGGTTGTTGTGGGTCAGGCCCATGCCGCCGCCGCTGTAGAGGTCCCACTCGGCGCCGGCCGGATCCGCGGGCACCAGCCCCACGTCCTGGCTCAGCACGTCCACCGCGTTGTCGTTGGGGTGGGCGATGCCGATCTTGAACTTGCGCGGCAGGTAGGTGGCGCCGTAGATCGGCTCCTCGGGCGTCAGGTTCTTCTGCCCCTCGTCGGTGGATAGGAAGATCTGGAGGTAGGCGCCGGTGCGGGGCGCCAGCTCCTCCGCCAGCGCCTGGGCCAGCTCGCCGCCGCGCACATCGTGCTCTGGATCCAGTCCGTCCAGGGGCGAGCACATGACGTTGCGGTTCACGTCGCCGCACGCCGCCAGGGTTCCACCCTCCATGTACGCCTGGTTCAGGTGGCGGACCATGGCGCGCAGGTTCTTGCCGAAGACCCGGTGGTACTGGATCGCCTGGCGCGAAGTGATGCGCAGGGTGCTGTCGGCGAAGGCGTCGGCCGTGTCGTCCAGGGCG
>JAFDET010000306.1 GCA_019310195.1 Deltaproteobacteria bacterium | reverse complement strand
GTGCCGAGATTCGGCACCCGGAACGCCGCCCGCAACCTTGGGCGGCTTAGCCGCTTCTCCGCAAGTTGCTGGAATACTGCGGGTTTCCAGAAACCGCGGAATTTCGGTGAACTGGCACGCTTCCTGCTCCGTCCAAGCTTCGAGGATGGGGGGATGGACGATGGCGGCACCTGCGACACTCGGCTCGACGCAAGCCCCGGAGACCACGCTGCTGGAGCTGGTTCAGGCGGTCAGCGAGGTGGCCCGGACCGACCAGGAGGTGGTGGCCACCGTCCTCCACATGCTTCGCAGCGGCCGCGTCCGGCTTTGCGGCAGCTTCCGCGACACCCTCCTCCAAGACGCCTGAGCCCCCGCTACCATCGCGGACGGGGGGTTCGTTCTTGAACGAGCAGGAGTCCTTTGCCTTCGGAGCGGAGGCCGGGGTGCCCACGCGCAAGGCGTCACGTCGCAGTCCCAAGAAGAAGAAGACCCGCAAGACCGCGGCCAAGCGTGGTGGCGGCGCGGGCCGGGCTCCGCGCGCGCGCCAGAGCGCCTCGGAGCTGGCGAGCAAGCAACGCGACATCTCCGTTTCCGAGTTCTTCGCCAAGAACCGCCATCTGCTGGGTTTCGACAACCCGTCCAAGGCGCTCCTCACCACGGTGAAGGAAGGCGTCGACAACTCGCTCGACGCCTGTGAAGAAGCGGGCATCCTGCCCGAGATCCGCGTCGAGATCGCCCAGGTGGACGAGACGCGCTTCCGCATCGCCATCGAGGACAACGGGCCCGGCATCGTGAAAGCGCAGGTGCCCAAGATCTTCGGGCGTCTGCTCTACGGCTCCAAGTTCCACCGCCTGCGCCAGAGCCGCGGTCAGCAGGGCATCGGCATCAGCGCCGCCGGCATGTACGGCCTGCTCACCACCGGCAAGCCCGTGGTCATCACCACACGCACGGGAGCCAAGCAGGACGCCCACCACTTCGAGCTGGTGATCGACACCCAGAAGAACGAGCCGCGCGTCAAGGTGGACAAGACGGTCTCCTGGCCACGCGACCACGGTACCCGGGTGGAAATCGAGCTGGAGGGAAACTACCGGGGCGGCCAGCACTCGGTCGACAACTACATCCGACAGATCTCACTGGCCAACCCGCACGCGGAGATCACCTACGTCCCGCCCAAGGCCGAGGAGCACGGCGCCGAGCACATCTTCCCCAGGGTCAGCGACGAGCTCCCGCCGGACACCGACGAGATCAAGCCGCACCCGTACGGGGTCGAGCTGGGCGTGCTGATGCAGATGTTCCGCGACACGCGTTCGCGGAATGTGCGTGGCTGCCTGGTGTCGGACTTCTCGCGTGTCTCGGGCCGCATCGCGGACGAGATCTGCAAGCGGGCCAAGGTTTCCAACAGCAGGCGTCCCAAGGAAGTCACGCGCGAAGAGGCCGAAGCGCTCCACAAGGCGATCGCCGCCACCAAGATCATGGCGCCGCCCACGGACTGCATCGCGCCCATCGGCAACGACTTGATCGGGAAGGCGCTCCGCGCGGAGGTGGAAGCCGAGTTCTACGCGTCGGCCACACGCAAGCCGGCCGTCTACCGCGGCAACCCGTTCCTGATCGAAGTCGGCCTCGCCTACGGGGGCGGCCTGAGCGCCGACGACGCGATTACGCTCTACCGCTACGCCAACCGGGTGCCGCTCCAGTACCAGCAGGGCGCCTGCGCCGTCTTCAAGGCCGTTACGGGGACCGACTGGAAGAAGTACCAGATGCAGCAGCCGCGCGGTGCACTGCCCGTGGGCCCCATGCTCCTGATGGTGCACATCGCCAGCGTGTGGGTGCCGTTCACCTCCGAGAGCAAGGAAGCCATCGCCCAGTACCCGGAGATCATCAAGGAGATCCGGCTGGGCCTCCAGGAGTGCGGCCGCCAGGTGGCCACCCACATCCGCAAGAAGCGGCGCGTGGCCGACGAGGCCAAGAAGCGCGCCTACATCGAGAAGTACATCCCGCAGGTCGCAGTCGGCCTGCAGCAGATCCTGGGTTTCCCGGACCGCGAGCGGGACAAAGTGGTGGGCAACCTCACCGACGTCCTCGAACGCAGCCGAAAGATGTAGGCGGAGCCGCAAGGAAATGGCCGCACGCAAGAAGAAAACCGCCCGGAAGACCACCAAGAAGGCCGCAACCCGTAAGACGGCGACCCGCAAGCGGCGCGCCACGGGCAGCGCGCAGCACGTCGGAGCCACCGACGAGCAGACCGTCAAGGCCATCGTCGACACGGCGGGTGACGTGCACAAGACGATCGGCCGGCTCCAGAAGCCGGACCTGGCCTTTCCCATGCGTGCGCTCTCCAACGTCTCCTACTCCCAGAAGAAGGGCTACTTCGAGATCGGGAAGCAGAAGAAGATCCGCACGCTGACCGTCAACACGGTCAGGACCTTCGCGCAGACGCTGCGTATGATGGGCCTCTCCAAGGAGCTGGTGGAGAGCAACGACTTCGCCACGAAGCGGGACGCCTACTACCAGAGCAAGAACTGGGAAGAGGCGCGTTTCGACGAGCAGACCGAGTCCGACGCGGTCATGGATGACATCGAGGCGCTCTTCTCGACCCGAAGCATCTCGCGGGAGCAACTCCGCTTCGTGCCGGACGAGCACGGCGGGGCCGTATCCGGCCAGCTGGTGGTGCTGGACCCGGACCGCGAGACGGGCGAGGTGGTGCGCATCGACTGCACCCGCTTCGGCTCCGGCGCCTACTCGATCCCGTCCAGCGTGGAGCAGCTCTCCTTCGAGACCGATGCGAAGTTCATCCTGGCCATCGAGACCGGCGGCATGTTCCAGCGCCTGCAAAGCCACAAGTTCTGGGAGACCGCCAACTGCATCCTGGTCTCCATGGCCGGCGTGCCCACCCGGGCCACGCGCCGCTTCATCCGGAAGCTCTCGGACGAGTGCAAGCTGCCGGTCTTTGCGTTCGTCGATTGCGACCCCTACGGCATCTCCAACATCTACCGGACCCTCAAGGTGGGCTCGGGCAATGCCGCACATCTGTCGCAGTTCTTCTGCGTACCCCAGGCGAGCTTCCTGGGCGTGACGCCCCAGGACATCATCGACTACGACCTGCCGACGCACCCGCTCCAGGAAGTGGACGTGAAGCGCGCGAAGGACGCCCTCAAGAACGACCCCTTCTTCCAGTCCCACAAGGAGTGGCGCAAGGCGATCGAGAAGCTCCTCAAGATGAATGTGCGCGCCGAGCAGCAGGCGCTCGCCAAATGGGGACTGAACTACGTGATCGAGGAGTACCTGCCCCGCAAGCTGGCCAACCCGGCCCGCTTCCTCCCCTAACCCCCTGCACCCAGTACCACTCCTGCACGGAGGGACGTTCCTGCGTAACTGCACTCAGTACCAGTCCTGGGCCCAGGACTAGTACCCCGCGCAGTTGTGCAGGAACGTCCCTCCGTGCAGGAGTGGCACTTCGTGCAGTTACGCAGGAACGTCCCTCTGTGCAGTCTCCGCTACACTTCGGCCCCCATGAAGGGCATCCTCCTCGCCGGCGGCAGTGGAACGCGTCTGCACCCCACGGGCCGTGAGCAAGCAGCTGCTGCCGATCCACGACAAGCCCATGGTCTACTACCCGATCAGCACGCTGATGCTGGCGGGCATCCGCGAGATCCTGCTGATCAGCACACCGCGGGATCTGCCGAGCTTCCAGGAGCTGCTGGGCGACGGCAGCCGCTTCGGCCTCTCGCTCTCCTACGCCGAGCAGCCCAGCCCCGACGGTCTGGCCCAGGCCTTCCTGATCGGGCGGGACTTCGTCGGCGACGATCGCGTGGCGCTGGCCCTGGGCGACAACGTCTTCTACGGAGCCGGACTCGCGGGCTTGCTCGAGCGCGCCGCCGGACACGAGCACGGCGCCACCGTGTTCGGCTACTGGGTGCGCGACCCGGCGCGCTACGGCGTGGCCGAGTTCGATGCCGACGGGCGCGTGCTCTCCCTGGAGGAGAAGCCCGCCCAGGCGCGCTCCCACTGGGCGATCACCGGGCTCTACTTCTACGACAACCGCGTGCTGGACGTGGCCGCGGGGCTGCGGCCCTCGGCCCGGGGCGAGCTGGAGATCACCGACGTCAACCTCCAGTACCTCGAGTGGGACGACCTCCGGGTCGAGCAGCTGGGCCGCGGCATCGCATGGCTGGACACCGGCACCCACGAGACGCTGCTCCAGGCCTCGAACTTCATCCACGCGATCCAGGAGCGACAGGGCCTCCAGGTGGCCTGCCTGGAGGAGATCGCCTTCCACCGGGGCTGGATCGAACGGGACGACCTGCTGCGCATGGGCCACGACATGAAGGGCAACGACTACGGGCAGTATCTGATCCGCATCGGCGAGGAGAGCGCGTGAAGTTCCGGACCACCGAGCTTCCCGGCGTCATCGTCGTGGAGCCCCGGGTCCACCGGGACGACCGCGGCTTCCTGCTGGAGTCGTACCAGGCGACGCGCTACCGCGAGAACGGCATCCCCGCGAGCTTCGTGCAGGACAACCACTCCTCTTCGGTGCGCGGCACCCTGCGCGGCCTGCACGCCCAGCTCGCACCCCAGGCCCAGGCCAAGCTGCTGCGCGTCATCGAGGGCGAGGTCTACGACGTGGCCGTGGACGCCCGGGTGGGCTCCCCCACCTTCGGCCGCTACGTGGGCGAGATGCTGTCGGCGGAGAACCACCACCAGCTCTTCATTCCCGCGGGCTTCCTGCACGGCTTCTGCGTCACCAGCGAGCGCGCGCAGGTGGAGTACAAGTGCTCGGCGCTGTATGCGCCCGAGTGCGAGATCGCCGTGGCCTGGGACGACCCGGAGATCGGCATCCGCTGGCCCGTCGAGGAGCCGGTGGTATCGCCCCGCGACGCGGCCGCCCTGCCGCTGGCAGAGCTGGTGGACCGTCTGCCTCGCTACACGGGCGAGGCGTGAAGATCCTGCTGACGGGCGCCCGCGGTCAGCTCGGCCTGGCTCTGACCGCGGCGTTGGCGGGGCACCACGTGGTGGGCGCCGACTCCAAGCGCCTGGATGTAACCGACCTGGAGGCGGTGCGCGCGGCCATGGAAGCCGAGCAGCCGGACCTGGTGGTGAACTGCGCGGCCTGGACCGACGTGGACGGCGCGGAGGCGGATCCGCAGGGCGCCTTTCGGGTCAACGCCCTGGGCCCGCGCAACCTGGCGCTGGCCACCCGCGCCTGCGGGTCGGCGCTGCTGCAGGTCTCCACCGATTACGTGTTCGACGGCGAGAGCGACCGCCCCTACTGCGAGTTCGACGAGACCCACCCGCTCCAGGTCTACGGGCGCAGCAAGCTGGCCGGCGAGGACGCCGTGCGCACCTACAACGAGCGCCACTACGTGGTGCGCACCGCCTGGCTCTACTCGACCACGCGCAAGAACTTCGCGCTGACCATGCGCAGCCTGGCCGAGCGCGAGGAGGTGCGGGTGGTGGCCGACCAGTTCGGCTCTCCCACCTACGTCCCGCACCTGGCCGCCGGCATCGCCCGCCTGGTGGAGACCGAGGCCTACGGAACCTGGCACCTGGCCGGCCGCGGGCAGGCCAGCTGGTTCGACCTGGCCCGCGCGCTCTACGGCGCCCTCGGCATCGCGACGCCGGTCCAGCCGGTGTCGACTCCGGAGTTCCCGAGGCCCGCCGCCCGGCCGCGCTTCGCGCCCCTGGCAACCGTGCAGTCGCCGGAGATCCGGCTGCCGGCCTGGGAGGAGGGCGTCCGGGACTTCGCCCGGGACCTCGGCTCCTGACGGGACGGCCCCCTAGAGATCCTCTTCCAGGTCCCAGGTGGTCGGGTCGTCCTTGTCCCGCCCCACCAGCACGCTGGGGGCGCCGCAGTAGGTGCAGTAGACGTCGTCGCCCAGGCTCTCGTCGCCGGCCAGGGGCAGGTCGGCGTTGCAGATGGGGCAGGGAAGCTCGGCGGGATGGGCCATGCTCTGCGGATCGGAGCGCCCCGCCCGCCGCTTGAGCGGGTTGACCGCTCGTTAAGCTGGATCTAGCCTGGGCCGCCCCAGCTCCCGCCCGGAGGCCCCCCCATGAGCAGCGCCGAGACCCGCCCGACCGCACCCACCGTGCTTCCCGAACGCCACCCCCACGAGGGCGACGCCGTCGAGGCGGGCCTGCAAGCCCTCTACAGCTGGAATTACGACAGCGAGATCGACGAGCTCCGGACCCTCTACGCCAACGCCTTGGACCGCCAGTGGATCGCCCTGCGGGACCTGGACTGGGAGCAGGAGATCGACCGCGAGGCCTTCTCCGAGACCATCAGCATCGGCGGCTTCCCGATCCAGGAGACCGGCTTCTGGAAGGACCTGCGCCCCGAGACCCGCTGGGAGGTGTCGCGGCGCAGCGCCGCCTTCATGCTGTCCAACTTCCTGCACGGCGAGCAGGGCGCGCTCATGGTCGCCGCACAGCTGGTGAACGCGGTGCCGCACATGGACGGCAAGTTCTACGCAGCCACCCAGACCCTGGACGAGGCCCGGCACGTGGAAGTCTTCGCCGCCTACATCCAAAAGCTGGACGAGGTCCACGAGATAGCCCCGTCGCTCAAGACGCTGCTGGACTCGGTGCTCTCGACGGAGTCGTGGATGCACAAGACCGTCGGCATGCAGGTCGTGACCGAAGGGCTGGCGCTCTACAGCTTCCGGGACATGCGCAATGCCACCCGCGAGCCGCTGCTGAAGCAGCTCCTCACCCTGGTGGCGCGCGACGAGGCCCGCCATACGGGCTACGGCATCAAGTACCTGAACGCGGTGGTCCCCAGCCTGTCCGACGCGGAGCGCGCGGGCCTGGAGGACTTCGCCTTCGAGGCGGCGCGGCTGCTGATCGACAGCCGGGCCGGCTACACCATGCGCCAATCGGTGATGGACCTCTGGAAGGACGTGGGCATCGACCCGGCCGAGGCCATGGGTCGCCTGGCCCAGGAGCGCGACACGATCCGCGCCGCCATCGCTCGCAACGGCGGGCGCCGGGGACCGATCCGCGGCTTCGTGATCCCCACGCTCAAATCGATCGGGCTCTTCAGCGACCGGATCCGCGACCACTTCGACGAGATGTTCACGGCCAACCTGGGCGCCGCCTACGCTGGGCTCGACGAGGACCCGGAGCTGCCCGAAGACCTGGAAGCCTGGGTCGAGGCCAGCGGCTAGGAGCCTGACCCAAGATGGAGTGCGCCGGCCCGGGCGTCGAGACGCCGCGCTGGCAAGGCGCGCGACTGAGCCATAGCCCCGGCCCGGGCGTCGAGACGCCGCGCTGGCAAGGCGCGCGACTGAGCCATAGCCGTCGCTACGGCGCAAGGAGCGCAACGCAGCCAGCGCGGATGGATCGGCGTCCGGACGGTGGGCTCCATCTTGGGTCGGGCTCCTAGGCCGCAGCCGCCCCCGAATTCGCGCCGCGGCCGCCCCTCGGGGCCCCCAAATCCCTGCTTCTGCTCGTGATCTGCCCCGGACGTGCAGCCGCACTGCCTGCGCGAGCCTTTTCCCTCGTTCCTGCTGACACAGAGCGAGACGCGCGACCACCCACACTCAGAGCCCGTGCATCACGGGTTGCTGGAGGTGACCGTGCTGATCCGCTCGCTGTTGTTGTTGCTCGCCGCTGGCCTGGTCTTCTCCGGAAGCGCAGCCGCCACCACCTGGACCCTCGCCGACGGCGGCTCCAGCGCCACGATCTTGACCGAGTTCGACGACAACGAAGCTCTCGAAGCCGGGATGCTCGACTGGTCGGTGGACCAGACCCCGCACCTCTTCTACCAGTGGTTCTTCCTCAGCTACGACGACCGCGGCTACATCCCCGTAGACGCCCTGGGGCTGTTCAGCGAGCAGCCCAGCAACACGAACACCGACCCACGGAACGAGACGCTCTTCGTCGAGTACGGCGGGCCCCAGTTCAATGAGGGCCTCCAGGTGGACATCCTCTTCAGCCTGAGGGGCTTCGACCCGGGCATCGGCCAGTCGGACATCAGCGAGCACATCGACATCCGGAATACCTCCGACGAGGTGCTCGCCATCTCGTTCATCCAGTACGTGGACATGGACCTGAACGTCTTCCCGGACGGCGACGTCGCCTACCGCGTGAACGATAACCTGGTGCGACAGGTGGACGGCGGTACGACCTTCGAAGAGCTCCACAAGACCGCCGATGTCGGCCAGATCGCCTTCGAGTTCGAGATCCTCGACCAGATCCTCATCTTCAACGAGGGTCTGACCGACGAGCCGGGCCCGCTCGACGCCGGCGACGACGGCGACGTGGAGTTCGGGGTCCAGTGGGACGTTGCGCTCCAGCCGGGCGACGTCTTCTCGATCTGGAAGAACAAAAGCCTGGAGGTGCCCGAGCCCGGAACTGCGGCGCTCGCGGCCTGCGGCCTGCTGGGCCTGGCGCTCGCCAGTCGCCGCGCACGCCGCATCTAGCAGCTCTCTCGCAACGTTCCTGCAGGCCCCGTGTGTTCCGCCGCACGGGGCCTCGCGTTTGTGATCTCTGCCACCGACCTGGCGCGGAACCTGGCCGATGGCCCCAGCAACGGGTCGGGGCCAGGACGGGTCCGCGACCACTGCCGGGAAGGGTGGGAGATGCCCGCGAGCGATCCCCTCGATCGGTCCGACGCCGCGCACCTGTTGAGGCGCGCCGCCTTCGGCGCCACCGACAAGGAGCTGGACAAGTACGAGGCCTCCACGCGGGCCCAGGTCGTGGCGAGCCTGCTGGGATCCAAGCCGCGCAAGGGCCGCGGACCGGGGAAGAAGGGCGACTCCAGCAAGGACCGCAAGAAGCTCCAGGGCTGGTGGCTGCGCCGCATGCTGAAGGTCAAGGAAGCGGCAAACGAGAAGCTCGTCCTCTTCCTGCACGATCACATCCCCTCGAGCCTCAACGCCGTGGGAGACGTCGGCCTCCTGGCGCGTCAGAACGAGACCTTCCGCAAGCACGGCCAGGGCTCCTTCCGGGACCTGCTGATCGAGGTCACCCGCGACCCCGCGATGCTCGAGTTCCTGGAC
>JAFDET010000305.1 GCA_019310195.1 Deltaproteobacteria bacterium | reverse complement strand
CTCGGACCCGAGGGCCACGGTGAAGCGGGCCTCCGCATCGCCCACCATGAACGCGTGCTCACCCTCGGTGAGCGCGCCCAGAAGCGGGACGAGCACGCCGCCCGCCCGCGCGACGGCGATTGTGGTCTCCACGTACTCGATGCGATTTTCCTGCACGACGGCCACGCGTTCGCCGGGTTTCAGCCCGAGCGCGACGAAGCTGCGTGCCAGCTGCGTTGCGCGGCCGTCGAGCGCCGGGCGGCGCGCGCCGGGTAGTGCGCGTACGGATGGATCACGGCTTCTTCCGACCCGTGCGTGCCGGCAGGTGGCGCTCCTCCGGCCCGGCGTAGCGCGACCCCAGCGCTTCCGGGATGATGCGCAGCGGCACGCCCTCGCGGATCTCCTCTACGATGTGCGCCAGCAGCGACACGCCGTAGCCCAACGCGCCGAGGCCCCCGATGGCCAGGGGATCGAAGCCCAGGTCCGCCAGCAGGGCGCCCAGGGCTCCGGCCAGGTTGATGGGGATGCGTCGTTCCTTGCGCCGGGCGAGCTCCGCTTCGATGGCGTCGAGCATGCGACCGTGGGCGCGCCAGCCGTCGCGCTCCAGCGCAACCCGACGCAGGGTCACGGCACGCGGCTCCGCTTCCTTGTGAACCGGATGGCCCAGACCGGGTACGGCGCCGCGCCGGTCGAGCCAGACGTCCACGCTGCGTCCGGCCGCCTCCGCCTCGACTCCGCCCCAGCCGACGGCCTCCATCAGCATCTCAGCGGGCTCCTGGGGCGATCCCGTCACCGAGCCGCTGGCCAGCATGCCGCTGGCCAGGGCCGGGATGGCCGACTCGGGGAAGGCCGACGCCGTAAAGCGTGCGGCGCCGGCGGCGGCGTTGATGAGCTGCTGGTCCATGCCGCTGCGCAGCGCCAGGTCGAAGAGCGCCGCCTCGCGCTCGTCGGGCAGCTCGCCCTGCAAGAGCAGGAACGCCGCCTCGCTGTAGGAAAGCCCCGCGATGAGCTCCTCCACCGGATAGCCGCGCACCCAGATCTTCCCGCTCTCGGCGCGGCTGATGCGTGTGGTCCAGTAGTCGCTCCAATCGCCGGACGAGACGTACTGGCCGACGTGACGGCGCGGGGGGGCGGGCATGGCTATCTCCCCTTGAACTCGGGCGTGCGCTTCTCGAGGAAGGCGCGCGGTCCCTCCTGGGCGTCCTCGCTCTGGCGCACCGGCTCGGCCAGGAGCTGCTCGAGCCGGAGCCCCTCTTCCAGCGGCAGGTCGAGCCCGCGCCAGACGGCGGACCGGGCGGCGCGCACCGCCAGCGGACCGTTCTGGGCAATCTGCGCGGCCAGGGCCAGGGCCTCGTCGCGCAGGCGCTCCAACGCGACCACCCGGCTGACCAGACCGATGCGTTCGGCCTCGCGCGCATCGATGCGGCGGCCCGTGAGGATCAGATCCAGGGCCCGCTCGGGCCCGATCAGGCGGGGCAGGCGCTGGGTCCCGCCCGCCCCGGGAATGATTCCACGGGTCACCTCCGGCAGGCCGAAGCTCGCGTTCTCGGCGGCGATGCGCAGGTCGCAGGCCAGCGCGATCTCCAGCCCCCCGGCCAGGCAGTAGCCGTTGACGGCGGCGATGATCGGCTTGTCCACCGTCAGGTTCTTCGTGATGCCGCCCAGGCCCGGAACCTGCTCCGAGCGCCGCAGGCGTTGGGCCGACGTGAGCTTCTGGTAGAAGTCGGCCACGCCGCGCAGGTCAGCGCCGGTGCAGAAGGCCCGCTCTCCCGCCCCCGTCAGAATGGCGACGCGCAGGTCGTCGTCGTCGCGAAAGCGCATCCATGCATCGACCAG
The DNA here is from genome assembly GCA_019310195.1 of Deltaproteobacteria bacterium. Lineage (GTDB taxonomy): Bacteria > Myxococcota_A > UBA9160 > UBA9160 > JAFDET01 > JAFDET01. The sequence goes on along the minus strand of JAFDET010000305.1, from coordinate 2,146 downwards.
TGCGTCACTCGTCTCGAAGTCGAGTGCGTTGTGCACCTTCGGTCGATCGATCGTCAGGATCGCGATCGCGCCTTCCCGGTCGAAGCGGATGCTCACGATCCCCCTCCTCCTGCGCCGAGCGGCTCGAATCTCGGCAGGCTGAACTCGCCGACGGCGTCGAAGCGGACGCGGACGGGCATGTCCACGTGGACCGCCTCGGGTGCGCATCCCACGACGTTCGAGATCATTCGCGGCCCTTCGGCGAGCTGCACGAGCGCCACCACGTACGGCGCCGGGAAGGCGGGGTGGTAGCTGCGCCGGTACACGCAGAAGCTGTACACGCGGCCTTCGCCCGAGACGGGACGCGGCGCCACGCCCGGGGACCAGCAGCGCGGACAGCAGGGTCCGGGCGGCAGGAAGAGGTGCCCGCAGTCGGCGCAACACGAGACCACCAGCTCGCGGCGGCGACAAGCGTCCCAGAAGGCCTCGGTCAGCGCATCCGGTCGCGGCAGCGGCGGCGACGCATCGGGCATCGGACTCACCTCCCCAACACCAGGGTCGCGTGGGTGTTCATGCCCAGTCCGTGCCCGGAGACGAGCGCCAGCTCGGCGTCGCGAACCTGGCGCTCGCCGGCCTCGCCGCGGAGCTGGCGAACCGCCTCGATCACGTGGAGCATGCCGCCGCCGTAGCCCTCGGCCAGAAGCCCGCCGCTGGGATTCACCGGAAGGCTGCCTCCGGGACCGATGCGCCCGCCCTCGACGAAGGCGCCCGACTCACCCTTCTTGCAGAAGCCGTAGTCCTCCAGCTGCAGCAAGACCACGATGCTGAAGCAGTCGTACAGCAGGGCCAGGTCCACGTCGGCCGCGGTGGCGCCGGCCCGGGCCAGGGCCACAGGACCGCAGCGAGCGGCGGGCAACGCCTCGAAGTGCTGCGGCGAGGCATAGGTGGAGAGGCTGTGGGCCTGGGCGTGGCCGCGGATCCGCACCGGAGGCGCGCGCAGGTCCGGTGCGCGCTCGTCGCTGGTCACCACCACGGCTGCCGCGCCATCGGAGACCAGACAGCAGTCGAGGCGCCGCAGCGGCTCGACCACCGGGTCCGAGGAGAGGTAGTCCTCCAGGTCGATCGGACGCCGTTTCTGGGCGTGGGGCGTGCGGGCCGCGTGGGCGCGTGCGGCCACGGCCACTTCGCCGAGTTGCTCCGGGCGGGTTCCGTAGTCGTGCATGTGACGCCGCGCCGCCAATGCGTGCAGACCCACGGCGCCGAAGAATCCGAAGGCGGCTTCGTCACCCCGCCCGTAGGCATAGGAGCCGGCGCTCGAAAGCGCGCTGTCGCCATAGACGCACAGGCAGACCCGGCACAGCCCGGCCTCCACGGCCAGCGCCGCCCGTTCCACACTTGCGACGCTTCCCGCGCCGCCCAGGATCTCCGAACCGGTGTAGTCCGGATCCAGCCCGAGCTGGGCGCCCAGCCGCAGGAAGTGGGGCGTGATCCCGTCGAGAACGCCCTGCACGGGGCCGGGATCCGTGAGCAGGCCGTCCACGTCGGACGGCGCCAGGCCCGCGTCGGCCACCGCCAGCGCGGCGGCCTCCGCCTCCAGATCCCACGCCGTGCGGTCGGGCAGTCTCCCGAAGGCCGTGTGCCCCACGCCCGCGATGACTGCCTGGGGACTCACGCGGGCCCCGCCGGCATGCGGCGCCGGGCGATGATCTCGCGCATGACCTCGCTGGTCCCCGCGCCGATGCCCCAGTTCTGCACGCCTCGGGTGCAACGCGCCACGTAGTTCTCCTCCATGAAGCCGTAGCCTCCGAAGGCATGGGCGCAGTCGAGCAGCAGGCCGCGGATCAGCTCCGCTCCGTAGAGCTTGGCCATGCTCACGCTCAACTCGCCTTCCGGGTCGCCGTCGACGAGCTGCTGCGCCGCCCGGTAGGTCAGCGCCCGTGACGCCTCCAGCCGCGTCATCCAATCGGCCATGCGGTGGCGCCAGGCCTGCATGGATGCGATGGGCCGGCCGAAGACCTTGCGCTCCGCCAGGTAAGCCAGGGTCTCCTCGAGAACGTCGTCGCACAGCGCGTTCATCATCACCGACAGAACCAGGCGCTCGCCCTGGAAGGCACCCATGATGTAGCGGAAGCCGCGTCCCTCCTGGCCGATCAGATTGCGGCGCGGA
>JAFDET010000304.1 GCA_019310195.1 Deltaproteobacteria bacterium | reverse complement strand
GAACGCGTAACCGGCGATCAGGATCAGGATGTGGGAGCCGAGCAGGAGCTCCGGTAGCTGACCGCTCCGCCGCCAGAGCCGCAGCATGCCCACGCCCACGGTAAGCGCGGCCCCGGTCAGGGCCAGGAAGCCGGCCATGCGGACCAGGGCGAGCGGTGCGCTGGCTTCCGGCATCCCCGTCCCATCGGCGCATCGAAGGACGGGGTTGAGACGGGGGAAGGCCCTAGGCCCGGGCCAGCGGGCCGGCTAGCTGCGGACCAGCAGCAGGCTCTTCGGGTCGAGGGCCACGTGGAGGTCCGACACGTCGGGGTTCTCGTGGTCCTTGAACGCGCGCAGCCGAACGTGTCCGCCGTCGGGCTCGAGGGTCAGGATCACGCTCAGGAGATCCGCGACCCGCTCGACCCCCTCGGGCATCGGGGCTTCGCGGTGCGAGACGGCCGAAAGCCAGACTTCCACCTCGAGCTCGCCGGCCAGGGCCTTGAGCTCGGCCACCGGGTCGCGCTCCACCGCGTCGAAGTCCAGGCCCTCGATCACGATCAGCGACGGGCGGGCACCCGACTCGCTCTCGAGCTTCACGGCCTCGCGCAGCCGTGCGACCTCGAAGTCGTCGGGGGCGTAGGCGCGGATGCGGCGGTTGCGGTCCACGTCCGTGTGGACCCGGGCCGCATCCGCGAGATGCGTGGACGAAGCCAGGTCGTCGAAGACCGTGTCGTAGAAGGCGCGCACGTGGGCGACCGAGTGGTCCAGGGACACGTGCAGCACCGACTCGCCGCGCATCAGGTCGTCGAGGGCAACGCCCACCAGGAACGAAGACTTGCCGACGCCGTGGCGGGCCACGACGACGCCCATATTGCCCTTGCCCAGCCCACCGTGCAGACCCTTCTCCAGAAGGCGCAGCGGGCTCCGCGCGTTGAGAAACTTCTTGTACATCTACTGGCCCTTCGACGTGCTCTCGCGGTACTTCTCGATCAGCTCCTGCTGCACCTCGGCGGGCACCGGCAGGTAGCGTGAGAACTCCATGGTGAACTCGGCCTTGCCCTGGGACATCGAGCGCAGGTCCGTCGCGTAGCCGAACATCGCGGCCAGCGGCACCTCCGCCTCCAGGCGACAGAAGCCGGCGTCCTCGGTGGTCCCGATGATGGTGCCGCGGCGCTGCATGATGCTCTTGATGTAGGCGCCCTGGAACTCGTTGGGCCCCTCGACCTCGAGCTTCATCACCGGCTCCAGCACGATAGGCTTGGCCCTGGCGTAGACCTCCCGGAATGCACCGAGCCCCGTGATCTGGAACGCCATGTCCGACGAGTCCACCGAGTGCGAGTTGCCGTCGTTGGCCACAAAGCGCAAGCCCACTACCGGGAAGCCGATCAGCCTGCCCTTGTCCAGACCCTGGCGCACGCCCTTCTCCACCGCGGGGATGTACTCGGTGGGGATGGCGCCGCCGCGGATCTCGCTGACGAACTCGAAGTCCGTCCCGTCGTCCAGGGGCTCCACATAGCCCGCCACCCGGCCGTACTGGCCCGAGCCGCCGGTCTGCTTCTTGTGGGTGTAGTCGAACTCGGCGCGCTGGGAGATGGTCTCGCGGTAGGCCACCTGGGGCGCACCGGTCTCCACCTCCACGCTGTACTCGCGCTTCATGCGCTCGACGTAGACCTCGAGATGAAGCTCCCCCATGCCGGAGATCACGGTCTGACCGCTCTCCGGGTCGACGCGGGAGCGGAAGGTCGGATCCTCGCGCACGAAGCGGCCCAGGGCCTTGCCCAGGTTGTCCTGGGCCTTCTGGTCCGTGGGCTTGATGGCCAGCGAGATCACCGGCGCCGGCACGTGCATCGAGCTCATGGCGACCTGGATCGACTCGTCGGTGAAGGTGTCGCCGGAGGCGCAGTGGACGCCGAACAGGGCCACGATGTCGCCGGCCCCCGCGTCCTCGATGTCTTCCATCTTGTCGGCGTGCATGCGCGCCAGGCGCCCCACCTTGACCCGCTTCTGGGTGCGGCTGTTGATGATGCTGGAGCCCTTCTTGAGCGTGCCCTGGTAGACGCGCAGATAGGTGAGCTGCCCGTAGCGGGTTTCGTCCAGCTTGAAGGCCAGGGCCACCACCGGCTTGTGCAGGTCGCTCTCCAACGTGATCGGCGCCTCGTCCGCCGACAGGTCCACCGCCGCGTTCTCCACGTCGAGCGGCGTCGGCAGGTAGCGGGTCACCGCGTCGAGCAGGGGCTGCACAGCCTTGTTCTTGTAGGCGGAGCCCATGAACACCGGGCAAAGGTCCAGCGACAGCACACCCTTGCGCACCGCCTCGTGGATCAGCTCTTCGGTGACCTGCTCCTCGAGGATGGCCTCGGTGAGCTCATCGGAGAAGAGCGAAACCGCGTCGAGCATGTTCTCCCGGGCGGCATCGGCCTCGGCCTGCATCTCCGCCGGGATCTCTTCTTCGATGATGTGCTCGCCGTTGTCGCCTTCGAAGCGCAGCGCCTTCATCCGGACCAGGTCGACGACGCCGGCGTGGTCGGCCTCGAGCCCGATGGGAAGCTGCATCAGCACCGAGTTGAGGGCCAGCTTGTCGCGAAGCTGGTCCGACACCCGGGCGGGGTTCGCGCCGGAGCGGTCGAGCTTGTTGATGAACGCCAGGCGCGGAACGCGGTAGCGGCGCATCTGGCGATCGACCGTCATGGACTGGGACTGCACGCCCGCCACACCGCACAGCACCAGGATGGCCCCGTCCAGAACGCGCAGCGAGCGCTCGACTTCGATGGTGAAGTCGACGTGGCCCGGCGTGTCGATGATGTTGATGTGGTGATCGTTCCAGGAGCAGTAGGTGGCGGCGGAGGTGATGGTGATCCCCCGCTCACGCTCCAGCTCCATGTGATCCATGGTCGCGCCCTTCCCCTCCTTGCCCCGGACCTCCTGGATCCGGTGGATCCGATCCGTGTAGAAGAGGATCCGCTCGGTGAGGGTGGTCTTCCCCGAGTCGATGTGGGCGCTGATCCCGATATTCCGGATGCGCGAGAGGTCCTTTTGCATGGCGGTGGCGCAATCTAGCCGCAGGATCTCGACCCGGCGACCCCCCTTGGGGCACTACCCGGGCCTCCCGCAGCCCCCCTCTCCGTTGGTGGGGTGGTCGGTGCGTGAGAAATGCCGTCGATCGCTTCCAGGACCAGGGGGACTTCCTGGAGGGCTCAGGGGACCGCTCCCCTGCCCGGCGTCCCGATCGACTCCGTGGCGGCGGAAGTTAACACCTCAAATTGCGATTTCCCGTTCGGAATCCACCCAGGCGGCGCCGGAAAAAAGGCCCTAGGCCGGAGGGCCCAGGAGAGCCAGCGTGGCCCCCACCGGAACCGTGTCCCCGCGACGGCCGGCCAGGGCGTCGGCACCGGTGTAAGCGGCCACCGCCAGGGCCTGGAGGGAGTCGATGGGGAAGCGGGGGTGGGGAATCGGCCCCGCCGGCGCCCCGCCGCTGGCCTCTGCGGTCTCCAGGGCCGCGCAGGGCAGGACCGAGTAGACGGCGCTCACGCAGTCGATCAGGCGCCGGGGCCCGCGGGGCGCCAGCCGGTCCCAGGCGGCCCGCACCCGGGCCAGGGCCGGGTCGCCGCTGCGGGCGGCCAGGAAGCGCTCGATCTCCGCCTGCTCTCCGGCAGCCACCGCCTCGGCCATGGCCGCACCCAGCAGCAGCCGCGCCAGCTCACGGGGGGCCGCGTGGGCGTGGAGCGCGTCGCCGTCCAGAGCCAGGCGCGCGCTCACTTCGAGCCCG
>JAFDET010000072.1 GCA_019310195.1 Deltaproteobacteria bacterium | reverse complement strand
GTCTCTTGCTGGAGACTCCGGCTGCGCGACGCCCGGGACTCGCGGATCAGGTCGGAGCTTCCACAGGCCGGGCAGGCGCGCCGCCGGTGGAGGTGACGCCAGACGCAGTAGAGGAGCCCCGGAACCAGGAAGAGCACCCACAGGGCCAGCTCCAAACGGTCCGAGCCGGCAACCCGGGTGTCGGGCGCAGCGGTCTCGCCGCAGCACGTACACAGCATCCGCCGCGTCACTGCCCTGCTCATCGCCTCATTGATCGGCAGGAAGGGCCCCGAACTTTTGGCCACTTGCTAGCTTTCCGGGCCCTGGGGGGAGGAGCCCGATGGTGGAGCCGTCCGACGCATTCCAGCCCTTCGAAGCCAAGATGCGGGCCGAGGGCCTGCCGCCGGTGGCGATCGAGACCTTCCGCCACTACTACGAGGCGCTGCGGGCCGGCAGCACGGGCCTGCTCTCCCGGGACGCGATCGGGTCCGTGGACGACGTGCCGCAGGCAGGCGCCCTGGCGGCCCACCGCGAGTCGGGCGTCCTGGCCTTGGGGCGCTGCGCCGTGATCAAGCTCAACGGCGGCCTGGGCACCAGCATGGGCATGACCCGCGCCAAGTCGCTGCTGCCGGTGAAGGACGGCCTGACCTTCCTGGACCTGATCGCGGAGCAGATCCTCTACCTGCGCCACCAGCACGGCTGCCGACTGCCCCTGGTGTTGATGAACAGCTTCCGGACCCGGGACGACTCGCTGGCGCTGCTGGCGCGCCACAGCGAGCTGGCCTCGGACGTGCCGCCCGACTTCCTGCAGCACAAGGTTCCCAAGATCCTCGCGGAGGAGCTGGCACCGGCCGTGTGGCCCGCGAACCCGGAGAACGAGTGGTGCCCACCGGGCCACGGCGACATCTACACCGCACTGGTGACGTCCGGCATGCTGGAGGCGCTGCTGAACGCCGACTACCGCTTCGCCTTCGTATCCAACGCCGACAACCTGGGTGCGGTTCCCGACGTGGACGTGCTGGGCTACATCGCCGACGAGGACGTGCCCTTCCTGATGGAGGTCTGTCCGCGCACCGAGGCCCACCGCAAGGGCGGGCACCTGGCCCGACGCAACGACGGCGCGCTGGTACTGCGCGAGCTGGCCCAGTGCCCCGAGGACGAGCTGGACGAGTTCCAGGACGTCTCGCGCTTCCGCTTCTTCAACACCAACAACCTGTGGCTGGACCTGGCCGCCCTGGACGCGGCCCTGCGCAAGCGCGACGGCGTGCTGGGCCTGCCGATGATCCGCAACGAGAAGACGCTGGACCCCAGCGACGGAAGCAGCCCCAGGGTGATTCAGCTCGAGACGGCCATGGGCGCCGCCATCGAGGTCTTCGACGGCGCGCGCGCAGTCTGCGTGCCGGAATCGCGCTTCGCGCCGGTCAAGACCACCAACGACCTGCTGGCCCTGTGGTCCGACGCCTTCCGGGTGGCCGAGGACGCCCGGGTGGTCTCCGCCCGAGCGCCGGAGCTGGGGACCCTGGTAGTCGATCTCGATACGGCGTTCTACAAGCGCATCGACCAGCTCCAGGAGCGCTTCCCGGCGGGAGCGCCCTCACTGGCCCGCTGCCGGCGCCTCCGCGTGCACGGGGACGTGCACTTCGGGGCGAACGTGGTGGCCGAAGGCGAGGTCGAGGTTCGCGCCGACGACGGTCCCCGCAAGATCCCCGACGGTGAAGTGCTGCGCGGCACTTGATCCCCGCCCCCCCCCATGGTTTCCTGCACGCAGTGCCACTCCTGCATTCAGGGACGTTCCTGCATAACTGCACGGGGGGGCACTCCTCGAGGAGGGAGAGGATGGGCATCGACATCCAGCTTCTGCAAGAGCTCTGCGGCCGAACCCTGCAGCACACCGACCTGGCCGGGCTCGGCGCGCGCCACGAGGGCAAGGTGCGCGACAGCTACGTGGAGGACGGTCAGCGGGCCATCGTGGTCACCGACCGGGTGAGCGCATTCGACATCGTGGTGGGCACGCTGCCGCTCAAGGGCCAGGTGCTGAACCAGGTGGCGGCTTTCTGGTTCGAACGAACGCGGGACGTGGCGCCCAACCACCTGATCGACGTTCCCGATCCGTGCGTCTCGCGGGTGCACGACTGCCGCCCCCTTCCCGTGGAGTTCGTGTACCGCGGCTACCTGACGGGCTCGACCTCCACCTCGATCTGGACCGCATACGAGCGCGGCGATCGCGAGTACTGCGGACACGCCCTGCCCGAGGGAATGCGCCGCCACGAGCCGCTGCCCGAGCCCCTGCTCACGCCGACCACCAAGGCCGACAGGGGCGGCCACGACGAGCCGGCCTCGCGCGCCCAGCTGATCGAGAGCGGCGCCATCGACGAAGCGACCTTCGACGGTGCGGCCGAGATGTGCGGCCGGCTCTTCGCCGAGGGCCAGCGCTTCGCCGCAACCCGCGGCCTGATCCTGGTGGACACCAAGTACGAGATCGGCCTGAACGACGCAGGCGAGCTGGTGGTGATCGACGAGATCCACACCCCCGACTCGTCCCGCTACTGGTACCGGGAGGCTTACGAGCGCGCCATGCGCGAGGGGCACGACCCGGAGGCGCTGGACAAGGAGTACGTGCGCAGCTGGCTGCGCGAGCAGGGCTACGCGGGCGACGGCCCGCCGCCGACCCTGCCCGACGACGTGCGCTGCGAGGCGGCGCGCCGCTACATCGAAGCCTACGAACAGGTGACGGGCCTGGCTTTCGTTCCCGACACCGAAGACGCGCTCTCGCGCATCCGCCGCAACCTGGGCCTGGACGACGCCTGAAGTCGGCCCGCTGGCGCCCGGGGAGCTGCGTTCCGCAGCGGGCCTGCTGGCCCGCGCCTTTCGCGACAACCCGCTGAACCGGGCGGTGCTGGGCGAACGCGGGCCGCGTGCGCGGGTGCGGGCCAACCGGGCCGCGGTGCGCACCACCCTGGCAGCCGGCGCGAGCCACGGTCTGGTGCTGGGGGTCCGCGATCCAGGCCTGGTCGGTGCCCTGGTCTCCGTGCCGCCCCGCGGCTGGCCCCTGCCTCCCCCGGGCCTGCCGCTTCGCCTGTGGGCCATCGCCGTGCAGGGTCTGGGCGCCGCGCGCCGCTGGGCCGAGGCCTTCGACGCCCTGGCCGCCCACCACCCGATCCTGCCCCACTGGTACCTGGGCACCCTGGGCGTGGACCCGACCCATCAGCAGCGCGGCCTGGGCGGCGCGCTCCTGGAAGCTTGGCTTCGACACGTGGACGCGGACCGGTGCGGGGTCTGGCTGGAGACCGATCGGCCCGAGAACATCGCCTTCTACGAGCGCGCCGGCTTCGAGCTGGCCGGCGAGGTCCCCGTCTTCGACGTGCCCGTCTGGCTCATGTCCCGCCCCCCAGCTCCTGCACAGGGGGACACTCCTGCACAGAGGGACGTTCCTGCATAACTGCAGCGGGGGTCACTCCTGGCCCTCGGCCAGGCTCAAGCGGGCCCGGTGCCACGCCGATCCGCCGGGAGGATGGCCGCCTCACCGTGCATGCTGGGAAGCTTCATCCAGGGAACCCTGGAAGCGATCGATCGCCACGACCCGGAGCTGGGCCGCCGGGTGCGCGACGGGCTGCGCCCGGAGAGCCGCGAGGCCATCGTCAGTGCCAGCCGCATCGCCTTCCTGAATCTCGAGTTGGACGTAGAGGTGACCGAGGTCCTCTACCGCGAGGCCGGGCCCGATCGAGCCCGTGAAATCCTGCGCGCCAACCTGGCCGAGACCTTCACGTCGCCCATCCTTCGCTCCTTCATCACGATGGCCCTGCGGCTGCGCGGGAACGAGCCCGCACGCCTGCTGCAGTGGAGCTCCAAGGTCTGGGGCCAGATCTATCGCGACTTCGGAAACATCGCCTTCGTGCCCGTCGGCGACAGCGAGGGCCGCTTCGAGCTGAGCGCGCTGCCGCTCGCGATCGCCGAGCACCCCGTCTACCTGGATGGCATCGCCGCCGCCATGTCGGCCGTCTTCGACCTGCTGGAGATCGACGGCCAGGTCGAACTCAAGGCGGTGGATCCCGCCGCCGGGCGTGCCATCATCTCCGCGATCTGGGAGGCCGAGTAGGACCCGACCGGGAGGTGGTGATGTTCGGAAGGCGGCCCGACGGCACGCTTGTGCGCGACGCTTCGCCGCTGCGTCGCTTCATGCCCTTCATCTCCCCGCGGCGCAACGATTCCCTGGTGCTCTTCAGCCAGGAGCTGGTCGTGGAGGAGGCGCTGCGCTTCGTGGAGCAGCGCAACGCCACGCGCCCCGACGACGCGCCCATGACCCTGTTCCACCTGATCCTGCGCAGCATCGCAAAGGTGCTCGACGAGCGTCCGCACCTCAACCGCTTCGTGGCCGGCGGCCGCTTCTGGCAGCGCGATGGCATCTGGATGACGTTCAGCGCCAAGAAACGCTTCAGCGACGAGGGCGAGCTCACCACCGTCAAGCGCCGGGTCGATCCCCACGCATCCCTGGACGACTGGGTCGACCATCTGCTGGGCGGCATCCGCGACGGCAAGAGCGAGCAGAAAACCACCTCCGACAAGGAGGTGGACCTGCTGCTGCGCCTGCCCCCGCCGATCGTGCGCGTGCTGATTGGCCTGGTGCACCTGGCCGACGCCTTCGGCCTGCTGCCCGCCTCGATGATCGAATCCGACCCCATGTACTCGTCGGTATTCGTGGCGAGCCTGGGATCGGTGGGGCTCGACGCCGGCTACCACCACCTGTGGGAGCACGGCACCTGCCCGGTCTTCTGCGTCATCGGGCGCATCCACGAAGGCCCGGACGGGCGCCGCCGCGCGATGCTCAAATGGACCTACGACGAGCGCATCGAGGACGGCCTCTACTGCGCCGCCGGGCTGGAGCGGATCCGCGAGCTGATCGAGAGCCCACAGAAGCTGGTCTAGCCGGCTAGGGGATCAACACCACCTTGCCGGTGACCTTGCGCGCGCCCATGTCGTTCAGGGCCTGGCCCACCTCCTCCAGCCGATAGCGGCCCGAGATGTGGGGCTTGATGCGGCCCGACACGCACCACGACAACAGCTCCTCGGTGTTGGCGCGGTTCTTCTCCGGCTCACGCCCGGTGAACGAGCCCCAGAACACGCCCACCACCTGACAGCCCTTGAGCAGGACCAGGTTGAGCGGAATGCGCGGGATGCCGGCGGTGAATCCGATCACCAGATACCGCCCCTCCCAGGCGGTGGCGCGCAGGGCCGCCTCGGCGAAGTCGCCGCCCACCGGGTCGTAGATCACGTTCGCCCCCTGGCCGCCGGTCAGCTCCTTGGTGCGCTCCTTCAGATCCTCACGGCTGTAGTTGATCAGCTCGTCGGCGCCCTTCTCCTTGCAGACGGCGAGCTTCTCGTCGCTGGAGGCAGCGGCGATGACCCGCGCGCCCATGGTCTTGCCCAGCTCCACCGCCGAGAGCCCCACGCCGCCGGCAGCCCCCAGCACCAGCAGGGTCTCGCCCGGCTGCACCGCGGCGCGGTCCTTGAGGGCATAGTGCGAGGTGCCGTAGGTCATCAGCAGCGAAGCGGCGTCCTCGAAGGCCATCTCGTCCGGAATCGGCACGGCGCCGCCGACCCCGGTCTTCACCTGCTCGGCGAAGCCGCCCCAACCCGTAGTGGCCAGCACCCGATCGCCCGGCGCCACGTCGCGCACACCTTCGCCCACCTCGCGGACGATTCCCGCGACCTCGCCGCCCGGCGTGAACGGAAGCGGCGGCTTGAACTGATACTGGTTCTGGATGATGAGGAGGTCCGGGTAGTTGACGCTGGCGGCCTTGACGTCGATCACCACCTGACCCGCGTCGGCCGAGAGATCCGGCACCTCCTCGACGGTCAGGCTCTCCGGCGGACCCCACTGTTTGCACAGAACAGCTCTCATGACGCCTCCTTCTCCTCCCGCAGCCGGGAACCCTACCGCGCTGGCCAGCCCGGAGCGACCGGACACCGGAAGACCACCCGCCCCGCCCGTAGCCGCGGGGATGGGGCCGAATTGCTACCTTCCGGCCGCCCCGGGAGAGGGGTGTTCTCGGGGAGTCCTCCTCAGACCCATGTGCGGAATCTTCGGCTTTGCCGGCTTCGAGAAGCCGGATCTCCTGTCCCGCATGGCGGCTACGGTGCACCACCGCGGCCCGGACGGCGAGGGCCACTTCTCCGAAGGCCGCTTCTCCATGGGCATGCGGCGCCTCTCGATCATCGACCTCGAGGGCGGCAGCCAACCCATCTGGAACGAGGACGAGACGCTCGCCGTGTGCTTCAACGGCGAGATCTACAACTTCGTCGAGCTGCGCGAAGAGCTTCAGGCGGCGGGCCACCGCTTCCGCACCCGCTCGGACACCGAGGTCCTGGTCCACGCCTTCGAGGAGTGGGGCGAACAAAGCTTGGAGCGGCTCAACGGCATGTTCGCCTTCGCTCTCTGGGACCGGCGTGAGAAGCGCCTGTTCCTGGCGCGCGACCGCGCCGGCCAGAAACCCCTCTACTACTGGGACCGCAATGGACGCCTGCTCTTCGCCTCGGAGGTCAAGGCGCTGCTGGAGTCCGACGAGGTGGAGCGCCGCCCCAACCGGGAAGCCATCGACGGCTATCTGGCGCTCCGCTACGTGCCCCAGCCCGAGACGCTCTTCGACGGCGTTCGCGTCCTGCCCGCGGGCCACTGCGCCACCTGGCAGCGCGGCGAGCTACGGGTGCGCCGCTACTGGGACGTCCCGCTCGGTGCGCCGGAGAAGATCTCCGACGCCGACGCCCTGGACGCCTTCGAGGAGCTGTTCCTCGACTCCGTGCGCCTGACCTTGCGCAGCGACGTGCCGGTCGCCGCCTACCTGTCGGGCGGGATCGATTCGAGCCTGGTGGTGGCGGCCATGACCCGCTTCAACGATCGGATCCGCACGTTCTCCATCGGCTTCCGCTCGGAGATCGACGAGACGGCCGAGGCAGCCACCCTGGCCCGTACCCTGGGCACCGAGCACACCGAGATCCACGTGGAGCCCGAGCACTTCGACGAGCTGCCGCGGGTGATCTGGCACATGGAGCGGCCGGTCGGAGACGCCCTGCTGCTGGCCTACTGGCAGCTCGCTCGCGAGACCTCGAAGGACTTCAAGGTAGTGCTCTCGGGCGAAGGCGCCGACGAGAGCTATGCCGGTTACTCGTTCCACAAGATCATCCGGTGGACCGAGCGCCTGCGCCGAGCCGCGCCCGACGCGCTGCTGCGGCTGGGCGGCGCCACGGTGGACGCGCTTCCCGCGCGGCTGCTGGACAAGCTGTTCGTCTACCCGGCCTTCCTGGGCGACCGAGGCAAGGCCAAGACCGCCGAGTACCTGCGACGCTACCCGGACCGCGACCTGGCCCAGAGCTACGCGGCGCTCAAGGCGCTGTGGGACAGCGACGAGCGCCGCGCCCTCTACAGCGACGACTTCCGCGGGCACCTGGGCGAGGAGTGGCTCAAACACTCGCGCTCCAGCGAGGGCACCTTCCTGGCCCGGCTGCTGGCGCTGCAGTACGACGACTGGCTCCAGGACAACCTGCTGCTGCGCCAGGACAAGAACACCATGGCGCACTCCCTGGAGCTGCGCTGCCCGTTCCTGGACCATCGCCTGATCGAGCAGGCCTTCCGCTGGCCCGACCGCACCAAGGTGCGCGGCCTGCGCGACAAGTGGGTCGAGCGCGAGCTGGGCCGGCGCTGGCTTCCGCCGGAGAACGTGGGCCGCAGCAAGGTGCCCTTCTACCTGCCCCTGGAGGTCTTCTGGCAGCGCCCGCAGCTCCGCGAGCTGGTGCGCATGACCCTGGACCCGGAGCAGGTGCGCCGCCGGGGCTACTTCGATCCCAGATACGTATCGTGGCTGGTCGAGCAGATGCAGAGCGGCGAGTTCCTGTACCTGAAACAGGTACTGTCCCTGGTGATCCTGGAGCTGTGGCACCTGGTGTTCATCGACAAGCAGCGTCTGTGGTGAAGGCGCCGAGCGAGGAGAAAGCATGATCCTTGTGACGGGTGGAGCTGGTGTGATCGGCTCGCGATTGGTGAAGGGGCTGGCGGACGCCGGCCACCGGGTGCGGGTGCTGACGCTGCCCGGCGATCCCTACGTGAGCCGGTTGGACGGCCTGGACGTGGAGATCGCCTACGGCGACGTGTCCGACGCTTCGACGCTGGAAGGCGTCTTCGACGGCGTGGACACGGTCTTCCATCTGGCCGCGATCCTGCTGAACGACAACCCGGAGATCTTCGCTCGGGTCAACGCCGGCGGCACGCGCAACCTGGTGGAGGCCTCCACCAAGGCCGGCGTCCAGCACTTCATCTTCTGCTCGTCGATCTCGGTGACCTACCCGTACACGACGCCGTACAACGCCTCCAAGCGCGAGGGCGAACGCATCGTGAAGGAGCAGGGCGCCATGAAGTGGACCATCGTGCGCCCCACCCTCGCCTACAACGAGAACGGCGGCGAGGAGTACGCGATGTTCATCGACTTCCTCAAGAAGTACCCGGTGGGCATCTTCGTGGGCCGCGGCCGCGCGCTGAAGAACCCGGTCCACGTGGACGACCTGATGAAGGGCTTCCTGGCCATTCCCGGAAACCCCGCTGCCTACGGCAAGACCTACCCCTTCTGCGGCGGCGATGCGATCTCGCTGTGGGAGATGGGCCGCCTGGCGCTCGAACGGGAAGGCATCCGCAAGCCGTTCCTTCCGCTGCCGGTCTGGCTGTGCCGGATCGCGGCCACACTGATGGCGGTGGTGATGAAGCGCGCGCCCTTCTCCAAGCACGTGATCGCGGGCCTCACCCTGGACGCCACGCCGGACTGGTCCGAGGCGAAGGCGGACCTGGGCTACGACCCGCTGGGCTTCCGCGAGGGTCTGGCACGGCTGCCGAAGCCCTGATTCCCGGCCACGAGCTAGAAGCTCTCGGCCTGCTATGCGATCCTGTTCGCAATGACGGGGGTGGAGCCGAGGAGAGAGCGGCGCCGACTGCGTCCGGATGACGGGCGCCTGGTCCGCGGACGCCGCAGCCGAGCCCGGATCCGGGAGGCCGCGGCGGAGCTGTTCCGCGAGCGGGGCTTCGACGGCACCACCCTGAGAGCCATCGGCGCCCGCGCCGGGATGGGCGCCAGCTCCATCTACCGCCACGTCCGCTCCAAGGAGGAGCTCCTGATCCGGGAGCTGGCCGAGCGCCAGGAAGAGGCCTGGCAACGCTTCCGTCGTGAGGAAATCCGGGGCCTTGCAACCCGCGAACGTGTTCGCAAATTCCTGGACGCCCAGCACGCGCTGCTGGCGGAAGATCCGGATCTCACCACCATTGCCCTGCGCGCAACCACCCACCCGGGCGCCCGGGTGGCCCGCCAGGCGCTGACCCTTCAGGACCGCACCATCGGCCTGCTGGTGGAGATCCTCCAGCAGGGTCGGATGACCGGCGACCTGGACCGGCAGGTGGACGTCCTGGCGGCGGCCCGGGCCGTCTGCCACGTGACCCAAAGCGCGCGCATCCCCTGGGCCAACGGCCTGGTGGACGCGGCCGGCTGCCGGGCCGCCATCGAGAGCGCCTTGGACGTGCTCTTCCGCGGCCTGGAGGCGCGCTCGCACTAGCGCTCCGCTCACTTGCCAAGAAGCGGCTCGGGGTTCACACTGATGGCAGGCGCCCCGGCGCCCCCCTCGAGCCCTGGGCGTCCCGCTGCTGTTGTCACGCCCACTCGCCGCCGCCCCCCATGGTCCCGCGATCGAGGGCGGAGGACTCCCCATGGCGATCGCTCAACGACTCCAGTGGTATCTCGACCATGCCGGCATGGACTACGAGGTGCTCCGCCACCCCCGCTCCGCCTCCAGCATGGAGACGGCCCGGCAGGCCGCCATCCCTCCCGGCCGCCTGGCCAAGCCCGTTCTGCTGGAGGACGCCCGCGGCTACCTGCTGGCGGTGGTGCCCGCTTCCTGCCGCATCGATCTGTTCGAGCTGGAAGCGTGGCTGCACCGACACTTGGAGCTGGCCACCGAACGCGACCTCGAGGACCTGTTCCCGGACTGTGCCACCGGGGCCGTGCCGCCGGTCGGCGCGCCCTACCACCTGCCGGTGGTCTACGACGAGGTGCTGGCCGCGCTGCCCGACATCTACTTCGAGGCCGGCGACCACGAGGATGTGCTGCACATGGCCTCGCACGACTTCTGCGCACTGCTGGGGACCGCGCCCTGCGCGCACTTCAGCCATCCCCACTGACGCTTGCGGGAGACGCGCGACCCTCGCATCCTTGCGGCGAGGAGAACGCCATCGGTTTCCACCACGTTGCCCTCGCCACGCGGGATGCGAAGGCGAACCACGATTTCTACACCCAGGCCATGGGCTTCCGCCTGGTCAAGGTCGAGCCGGGCCGGACGCCCGAAGGCGGCCGCGCCAAGCACCTGTTCTACGACACCGGCGGCGGCGGGATGATCGCGTTCTGGGAGATCCAGGACGACAACCTCCCGGACGACTGGAGTCCCGCCATCTCCACGGGACTGGGGCTTCCCGAGTGGGCCAACCACCTGGCCTGGGAGGCAGCCGACCTGGAAGACATCAAGCGCCACCGCGAACGCTGGCTCGCGTGCGGCCACGATGTAGTGGAGATCGACCACCGCTGGTGCGTCTCGATCTACACCCGCGACCCCAACGGCATCATGGTGGAGTGGTGCACCTCGACCCAGGAGTTCACCGACGAGGACGCGCGCGAGGCCCTGACCCTGCTCGACGATCCCGAGCCGGAGCCCAAGGAGCCTCCCAGCATCCAGGTGCACCGCGCCGGCCCCCGCGAGAACGAGGGCGGATGAGCGTGCGGAGTCTGTGCGCGGGGCTCCTGGCCTGCGCCTTCGGAATCTCGTCCTGTATCTCCGCCGGCAAGGAGGTCCTCACCGAGCTGGGCGTTCCCACCGGGGGAGGCGAGGCCCAGGTGATGGACCGCATCCAGCACGGCGGCTACGTCCTGGCCACGCTGCAGTTCGAGAGCGCCCAGGCTCGCTTCCTCTTCCCCGCCTCCCCCGAGTGCTTCCGGGTGCTCCAGATCCCCGGGCGGGTCAACTACACACGCGAGGGGAGGGTCGGCGATCTGGTGCGGGGCGTGACGCATTGCGAGGCCGTGGGCATCGCTTCCCTGGAGGCCTGGCGCGACCGCACCAGCCGACCGCTCTCGTCGGCCCTGCCCGCCGGCGACGAGGCCACGTTCAATCCCTTCTACGTCGACGCCGGCGTGATCCTGGTGCGCGGGAGCTTCCCCCAGGCCACACGCATCGGCTGGCGCCCCACCGACGACGTGGTCGCCATGCTGCCGCGCAACCCGGCTTGCGACGCGGTTGCCAGCGCCGGAGCAGGCAAGATGGCGTTCTGGGAGAGCGGCGCACCGGCTTTCGCCATCTCGGTGGGCGACAACCACTGCGCCATCACCGGGCTCGCCGATCCCCTCTGACGGCCGGCCGACACCAACGCGTCTCGGCATTTCACCCCGCCGTTGCTAGCCTCGTCAGCGCATGACCCAAGCACCCGGAGTGCTGCTCGTCGGGTTCGGCTCGGGGGATCGAGCCCTGGCCGGGCGCCTGCTGCTGCTGCAACTGCGCGGCCTGCTGGCCGAGAACCTGGAGCAGGCCGAAACCATTGCAGCGGAGCGCAGCCCTGCCGCGGCGCTCATCCACTCGAACTGCGTGTTCGAGCCGGGCCCGCTGCGCTCGTTGGCGGAGGCGGGAGAACAGCCCATCACGCTGATCGCCAGCGGACCCCGTCCGGGCGAGCCGGGCCTGGCGGTGCTGCGCAAGGCCGGCGTGAAGCTCGCCCTGTTCGATCCGTTCGGCGACGGCGAGCTTCGTTTCGTGCTGAACCGCGCCCTCCACGGTGAGCACGACGTGCGCAGGGACGTGCGCGTTCCCGCCACCATCGACGGCACGGTCAAGTCCTCCACGGGCGAGAAGCGCGTCAACGTCTACAACCTCTCCGTGGGCGGCGCCTACCTGGAGACCCTGCGCCCCACGGCCGAGGGCGGCAACGTCACCCTGCACCTACCCCTGCCCTCCGGCGCCGTTGAGCTCCCCGCGCGCGTGGTGAGCACCAACGTGCCGGGCAACCTGAGCCGGGCCAATCTTCCGATGGGGATGGGCGTGCAATTCGTCGATGCGCCGCCCGACGCGCGCAGT
>JAFDET010000071.1 GCA_019310195.1 Deltaproteobacteria bacterium | reverse complement strand
CGAGCGCGGCCCGCTGTGGCCGCACTTCCAGCAACACGGCCCGGGCCTGGCTTACCTGGGGATGGAGGTCGCCGACCTGGACCGCGCCCTCGAGGCGCTGTCGCCGTGCGATCTCTGGCTCCAGCAGAGGCCCCGCGGCGAAGCCCTGCCTCGCCGCATCTGGATCCACGCACGCTCCACACACGGTGCGCTACTTCGACTCACCGAAGGGGTGTGAGAAGGGCCTGATGCGCCCGGCCATGCGAAGGTCCAACCTCCACCCTGCTCCGCTCCGGCGAAATTCGAGCCGCAGGACCGAAGAGCCGGCCCCGCGTACTGCGACGATCGATCTCGATGCCCCTAGCCCAGGCCAGCCAGGTCAGGAGAGGGCATCTACACCCGGAGGCCGGAGGTCACCCACAGGCGGGCGGAGCGGTTTCCCGGAGTTCACCAGAGGCCAACTCGGGCCGACCAAGCGGACTTTCAGCCTGCCTGATCCTCGTCCCCAATTGAAAATGCCTTTGTCTCCGGTCCATTGAAGGGCCGGGACCCATGACGATCGCCCGCGAGGCCTCAGGCTCGGATGTCCCGAGCGGACCTCGCCCGATCATTGCTCCTCGTTGATATCGACCGGGGGCGAACAGGACAATCCATTGAGCAGTAAACTTTACGTCGGCAACCTTTCCTTCGACAGCACCGAGGCGGACCTCAGGGAACTCTTCGGTCGGCACGGCACGGTCGAGTCCGTGGCCGTGATCACGGACCGCGAGACCGGCCGCCCGCGCGGCTTCGCATTCGTGGAAATGTCGGAGGCCAGCGCCGCCCAGGACGCCATCCGCGCCCTCGACGGCAACGACTTCGGCGGCCGCAACATCAAGGTGAACGAGGCCCAGGACCGCCGCGGTGGCGGCGGTGGCGGCGGTGGCGGCCGTGGCGGCGGCGGCGGTCGCGATCGCTACTAAGAAGTAGCCAGCGGCTCGCACGAGCATGCGGGCGTCTGGCCAGACTCCCGGAGCGATTCATCGTCGCGACGGGAAGCTGGTCGGACGCCCCGCTCGTCCAAGCCATCCCATCCCTTCCGTTCGAAGTCCGTCTCCCGGCCGGAAGGAACCGAAGCCGTCCTCCCAGGTTCTGGGAGCTACGCGTCGAGCGCCATGGCGTCCTCGCCCTCCAGGTGCAGGACGATCCCGGCGTTGATGCCCTCCTCGCCGACGCCGGTGTGGTACTCGCCCGGCACCAGGCCGTCGGCCCACGCCTGGATCAGCGCCTCTTCCACCAGGCGCATCCGCACCATCATCCGGTAGGCCCGAGCCGCGTCGAATCGTCTGGACTTCGCCATGTGGAACCCTCTAGCTGCGCCTTTGGCCGGAACGCGCGATCTCGCCGGCGAGCCGGTCGAGCGTGCCCCGGACCTTCCGCCGGAGCAGCCATCCGGTCGGTTTGCCCGCACCGGGCAGCGCGAGCCCGATCTGGATGGCCCAGCGCACGCGCGTGCGGTCGCCGTCGCGGCGGACCTGCACGTCGCCCCTGTGGCGGCGCACGAGGGGCCCCTTCTCGACGGTGTAGGTGTAGTGGTGCGGGGGATCCCACGAGATCACGCGCTCATCGAAGGCGAGAGGACCCATCCGCACGCGTCGCAGGGCGCCCAGGCCGTTCGGGTCGGGGTTGCCGGCCTCCAGCCGCTCCATGGCGAAGGGAGACCAGCGAGCCAGGCCGGCGTGGTCGGCGAGAGCCGCGAACACGGCTTCGGGCGGAGCGTCGAGCAGCACCTCCTCGGCGACCTCGACTCCCGCGGGCGCGAAGCCGGTGAGCTTCCAGGCCCAGCGCCGCGGGTAGATGAGCTCCACGTTCTGCCCGGACGGCAGGTCGAAATACATGACGCGGAAGATTCCGACCTCGAGGGGCGTGGGGTTCGTCGGGCGCAGGCCGCGCTCCACCCAGCGCGCGAAGGTCCGGTCGAAGGTCTCGCGGTCGCGAACCGCGATGGCCACGTTCATCAGGCCCTGATCGCAGATCCGGTAACCGTCCGGTCGCGGCCTGCCCTTCGGGCTCGTGTACTCGACCAGCTCCACGAGGATGCCGCCGCCGTCGAGCACCAGGCAGCGGCTGCTAGCGCCCTCGAGCCCCCACAGCGCCTCGTGCTCCGGCTGGTGGAGAGCGGCGATCTTCGCCGGCTCGAGCCCCACGCCCTCGACCCACGCTTCCCGGGCAGCGTCGAGATCGGCCACCGAGATCGTCACCGAGCGCACCGTCGCAGGCACCTCGGGGCGCGTCTTCGCCGGGGCCGAGTCGGTCAGCGGGTCCGCCTCCATCAGCTCCACCCAGTTCCCTTCCGGGTCGCGCACGCACGTGCGACGCTCGCCCGGTGCGCCGAGGACGGGCCCCCACGGCTCGGAGCCGCGCTCGGCGAGGCTCGCGAGCGTCGCGTCGAAGTCGCGCACGTGGAAGCCCACGCGGCGGTAGCCCAGATCGGCGGGCGTCTCGTCGGCCCGCCGGGGCTGCGGGGTCGGGCGGAGGAAGCGGAAGAACTCGAGCTGGAACCAGTCCCGCCCGTCCATCAGCCAGCGGCCTCCGAAGAGTGGGAAGGGGAGGCCGTTGACCTTGGTGGCCGGAGGGCCCCCGAAGAAGGTCGCTCCGCTCGGAAGCAGACCGAGCCCCTCCCGGTACCACTCCGAGAGCCGATCGCCCCCGAGGTGATTGAAGGCGATCTGCCCGATCGCGATCGGATCGACGTGCTTCATGGTCCCTCCGCGGGGTGCGCCCGCCGTTGTCCCACAGGCCTGATCTTGCCACGGCGCAGGCGGGTTGACTTGCCCTTGGACGACAATTATTTACCATTTCGCGACACCATGTCCCTCGTACGCGCGGAGGGGCTCCGGGGCTACTGGGAGCTGGTGACCGAGCTTGGAGGCGACGCCGACGCGCTCCTCGCCGCCGCCCGCCTCCCTCCCGCCGCCCTTGAGGACCCCGAGAACTTCGTCCCCTACACAGCCGTGAACCTTCTGCTCGAGAAGACGGCTCGCTCGCTCGACTGTCCGGACTTCGGACTGCGTTTGTCGCAGCGCCAGGACGTCGGGATCCTGGGCCCCCTCGCGGTCGCCATGCAGAACAGCGGCACCGTCGGCGAGGCGCTGGCCTGCGCGTCCCGGTACATCTTCGTGCACAGCCCGGCGATCGCATTCTCGGCGCAGCCGGCGACGCGCGCGGACCGGGTGCTCGTCGTGTTCGAGCTCCTCCTCGAGCGCGCGGGGTCCACGGTCCAGGCGACGGAGCTCAGCCTGGGACTCGCAGCCCGTGTGGTCTCCCTGCTCGCGGAGGGGCGCCACCACCTCATGGGTGTCCAGCTTCCCCACTCGCGGCTGGCTCCCCTGGACCGGTATCGGGCCCATTTCGCAGCGCCTGTTTCCTTCGAATGTGACGACGCGGCCCTCGAATTTCTGGAGGCCGACCTCTCTCTTCCGATCCCCTCCGGCAGCCGCGAGCTCCGGGAGCTGGCCAACGACTACCTGGAGCTGCACTACGCCACGGCCCGCACGCCCTTCTCCGTTCGGGTCCAGGGGGTCGTTCGCCGCTCGATGGGAACGGGGCGGAGCGACTGCGTCGACGTGGCGTCGGCGCTGGCCGTGCACCCACGCACCCTGCAGCGGCGCCTGCGCGAGGAGGGAACCCGCTTCGAGCAGATCAAGGACGAGGTACGCGCCGATCTGGCCCGCCGCTACCTCGCGCAGGCGGAGCTCCCGCTCTCCCAGGTCGCCGGCCTGCTGGACTACAGCGAGCAGTCGGCGTTCACCCGGAGCTGCCGACGCTGGTTCGGCCGCCCTCCCCGGGCGCTCCGCGGCGAGCTGATGTAGCTGGCTCGAGGCGGTTCATCCGCTCTCGCCTTCGATGTGCGAAGAGACCACCCAGAGCAGCGCCACGAGGACTTGCGGGATTCGGGGAACCGTCGGGCAGGCAATCGGAGGGGCGGCTCCGCGTCCGATCCATGGGCCGCTGAGCGGACCCGGAGACAGCGTCAGGGGCGCTTGCAGCTCTCGGGCACTTCGAGGGGCTTCGAGTCCCGGAGTGTCGCCCACATCTGGTTCTCCAGGATCTCCCGAGTCCAGCTGTACATCGCGTCGGTGGGTTTGGCACCAACGGGCTTCGTGCACATCCGCTCGCGTCGGCCCCAGACAAGCAGGTAGGGCTTGCCCTCCTCCTGGGCGACGCGCAGCTCGGCGGCCACGCCAGGCGAAGCATTCGTGTGCTCGCCGCAGATCACGACCACCTCGTCCGCGGTGCGGATCCGGGCGCGGGAGATCGCGGCACGCGCCTCCGTCATCACTCCAGACGGGGAGTGCGCGAAGAGCTCGAACGCCGAGCCAGGCTTCATGGATTGGGCGTGGAGCAGATCGCGGAGATCGGCGTCCAGGTCGGCGTCGAAGCTGAGGAAGATGCGGATGCGCGGCATGGCTAAAGGGGGAGGAGGGGTAGAGATGTGTGTGTAGGGGGGGACCGGGGAAGGCGCTCGCGGGGGGCGGGACCGTCGCCCGCCCCGCGAGACTCACTGCGATCTAGTAACGATCGCGACCGCCGCCGCCGTAGCCGCCGCCGCCACCGCCGCCGCCGCGCCGCTTGTCCTGGGCCTCGTTTACCCGGATGTTGCGGCCGCCGAGATCGGAGCCGTCCAGAGCGCGGATCGCCTCCTGCGCGGCGCTCGCCTCGCTCATCTCCACGAAGGCGAAGCCGCGCGGGCGGCCGGTCTCGCGATCCGTGATCACTGCGACCGACTCCACGCTCCCGTGGCGCTCGAACAGGCCGCGGAGATCTTCCTCCGTCGAGGTGAAGGGAAGGTTTCCGACATAAATTTTCTGACTCAACTTGCATTCCTCGTCGAGCCCCTGGAATCGGGGCTCGACT
This sequence comes from Deltaproteobacteria bacterium, assembly GCA_019310195.1. Lineage (GTDB taxonomy): Bacteria > Myxococcota_A > UBA9160 > UBA9160 > JAFDET01 > JAFDET01. Next base: position 7,717 of record JAFDET010000071.1, on the reverse strand, counting down.
GGCTTCGGACTCCGGTCCAGTCCGTCCGGACACTGGAGTTCCGTCGCGATGAAACCCCTGCGGTCCGCTCCGCTGGAGCGACACACAGGCGTGAAAGGTGATTTCGATGGAAGACAGGGTGGGCGGGTAAGGCCGGAAGCTGCGAACCGATCGGAAGAGCCTCTCGGTTGAAACCCTAGCAGACACACGAAATCCTGCCTGTGGCGCAACCGCACGGGCGGAAACGGTCTTCCAAGACCCGCGTCCCGGTGCCGTTCGCCGCTGAGTCCGAGACCGCGGCCACCTCTCTCACGCCCGGACGAAGTAGAGCCAGTTCGTCTCTTCGTCGCCGAGGAAGCGGTGTACGAAAGTCTCGGTCTCCACGTGCACTTCGCCGAACGCGCTGCGAAGCATGCTCTCGAACTCGGGGCTCTCGGCGTAGGACCACACACCCAGCAAGCCACCGGGACGCAGGTGCCGCAGCGCGCGAGCGAGGCCCTCGCGCGAGTAGAAGGAATCGCTCGCGCTGCCCAGACGTTCGTCGGGTGAGTGATCCACGTCTACGAGGATCAGGTCGTAACGCTTCCCCGGCTCAGCCGCGAGGTAGCCGTAGACATCGCCCTGCGTCACCGCGAAGCGGGGGTCCGCCTGAAGCTCACTGGAGAGGGGTACGAGCCCACGTTCCATCCAGTCGATCACCTGCGGCAGGTACTCGATCACGTCGACGCGGGCGACGCGCTCCGAGGTGAGCGCCTCGCGCGCGGTGTAGCCGAGACCAAGCCCCCCCACGAGCACCTCGAGCTCCGTGCCCGGATGCAGCTCGAGTGCGCGAAGCGCCAATGCCCGCTCCGAGAACGTGACGATGCTGCTCATCAGGAACTCGTGATCGAGCGTGATCTCCGTGACCACGGTTCCGGGCTCCGAGAGGAGCTCGCGGCGCCGCAGGCAGATCATGCCCACGGGGCTCTCCTCGTAGGCAAGGACTTCGAGATTGAACTTGCTCATCGAGCCCTCTGGCCTCGGCATCCGCAGTTGGCTCCGTTCTCTGGTGTAGATCGGACGGAATCGGCGATTCCGGGATCGAGAGAATAACGCACCCGCCGTAGCGGGCGGGGCCCGCGCCGTGCGTCAGTCGCCGGACAGAGGATCGGGCGAACGGCCGTAGACGTGGTCGCCGACGCGCCGCATCCAGGCGAGCTCCGCCTCGTCCATGGGGCCCTTGGCAAGCGCCTCGCAGGCCTCGCGCACGTGCTCGCGGTTGGCGGGGCCGCAGAGCGTCATGTCCACGGCCGGGTGAGAGAGGTTGAAGCGGTAGCAGTCACCGGCGCCAGGTACGTTCTCGCCCTCCGGCATCTTCCTGGGGTCGAGCAGCGTAGCTCGCCGCGTGGCGGTGTAGGTGCACAGCGCAGGGCGCGAAGCGTCCCCGGGCAGCTTCGGAAAGACGTCGCTCTCGGCCCCGCGGTTGGCCGCGTTGTAGCGCACCATGAAGAGGTCGAAGATTTCCTCGCGAGCCATCTCGGGGAAGAACGAGCGCCGGTGCCCCGATATCATCAGGTGGCGAGCGCGGCCCTTCTCGCGCAGCGCGAAGGCCTCATCCAGGATCGCCTGGGACGGACGCTGGTTGTAGCCGCCGAGAAGCAGCACGTCGGCGTGGTCCAGGCGCAGGCGGCGCAGCCCGCCGAGGACGGACTGGCGGAAGAGGGCCGCCGGCCAGCGCGCGTAGCTCTGCAGGACGACGATGATTCCGTCGCGGTCGCGCCTGGCCAGGCGTCGGATTCCCTCCCCGAAGCCGGGCCGCCGGACGCTGCCCCAGTAGAAGTAGTTGATGCCGTGATCGTAGGCGTACTCGAGATCCGAGGGATCGACGCCGAAGCTCGAGCCCAGGCCGATGCGGCCGACCTCCAGGGTCGTGTGGGGGAGAATGGTGCGGGGCTGCCAGGTCATGGGTAGAGCGAACCACAGGCGCATGGTGTGTTCCACTCGGGCTGCGCGATCGGGGCTCCATCCGCCGTTGATTGCCCGCGGGTCCGGCCTAAGCTCCGATCGCCTCCAGCCCTTCGCCGGCCCCACCCGGGAGCGTCCCTGAGTCAGCCCTCGATGAACACGACGGATGCACGGGCGACGCTCGAGCCGGCTCCGCCCCTGACCCGTTCCACCCGCCTCTGGTACGCGAGCGGCCAGCTCGCAGAGGGAATCAAGAACGAGTCGTTCGCCACCTTCCTGCTCTTCTACTACAACCAGGTCCTCGGCCTCTCCGGCTCGCTGGCCGGCCTCGCCATCTTGATCGCCCTGGTCTTCGATGCCTTGACCGATCCCCTGGTCGGGGTGGTCTCGGACCGCACGCGGTCGCGCTATGGGCGCCGCCACCCCTACCTGTTCGCCGCCGCCGTACCGCTCGGCATCACCTTCATCGCGGTCTTCACTCCCCCGGGAGATCTCGGCCAGACCGGTCTCTTCGCCTGGCTCCTCGTCTTCACCGTGCTGTGCCGCGGCTCCATGACGCTCTTCCACGTGCCGCACCTCTCGCTGGGCGCCGAGCTCAGTGATGACTACGAGGAGCGCACGCTGCTCGTCACCCTGCGGCAAGTGTTCTCGCGCATCGCGGGGATCTTCCCGGGCTTCGCCTTTCTCGTGCTGATGCGCCCGTCGGAGGCGTACGCGGACGGGCGCTTCAACCCCGCCGCGTACCCCGTCTACGCCTGGATCTGCGGGCTGAGCATGGTGGTGGTCGTGCTCACGTCGGCATGGAAGACGCGCCACCGGGTGCCCTATCTGCGCGCGCCGACGCCTCCGCCTCACGGCGTGCTGCGCTCCATCGTCACCGACAGCTGGCAGGCGCTGCACCTGCGCTCGTTCCGCGCCCTCTTCCTGGGCAGCGCCTTCACCTTCACCGCCTGGGGCGTGGCGGTGACCCTCGGGCTGCACAGCGGCACCTACTTCTGGGCCGCATCGACGGACGAGATGGTGATCTGGGGCGTGGGGACGGCCATCGGAGTCTTTGCGGGCCTCGGCTACTGGACCCGCCGGGCGACCGCCACGGACAAGAAGCCGGTCTTCATGACCGGGATGTACGGCTACACGGCCTTCGTGGTGGTGCCCTACCTGATGGCCGTCGCCGGCTTCTGGCCCGCGCGCGGCAGCGGGCCGAGCATCGCCCTGTGGGTGATCTTCAACGGCACGATCGCGCACTTCTACCTCGCATCGGCCATGGTCACGGGCCAGTCGATGATGGCCGACGTCGCGGATGAAGACGCGCTTCGCTGTGGCCGTCGCCGAGAGGGCGTGTTCTTCGGGGCGTCGTCGTTCGTGACGAAGCTGGTCTTCGGCCTCGGAGCCCAGATCGCCGGGATCATCGTCGACCTCGTCGGTCTGGTGCCGGGCACGGACCCGGCGGATGTGACGGACCGGGTCGTGCGCAACCTCGGGCTGGCGAGCGCAGGCGCCCTCGGTCTCCTCGTAACGATCTCGCTGCTCTTCTTCGCCCGCTACGACCTCGACCGCGGCCGGGCCGCGGCCATCCAAGCCGCCCTGCGGGAGCGCGACAGTGCGGTCACACGCACCCCCACCGGCCCGGGCTAGTCCGTCTCCAATCAGGCCCCGGCGCGCTCAGTGCTCGGAAGTGCTCTCAATGACGAGCCCCGGGCCGGCGCCCTCGGGCTCACGGATGCTCTCGACCATGTCGCGAACCTTCAGCGACGGCGCGGAGAAGACCGGCGTCAGCGCCAAGGAGAGCGCGAAGTTGATCAGCATGCCGATGACGCCGATGCCTTGGGGACCGATGCCGAAGCACCAGTCGGGCATGCCCGCGTAGACGCTGCCGATGATGTAGGACGCGGTGAAGCCGATTCCGGCGACCATGCCGATCATCGCGGGCACGGTTCCCACGCGCTTGGAGAAGATGCCCAGAACAATCGCCGGGAAGAAGCTGGCAGCCGCCAACCCGAAGGCGAAGGCCACCACTTGACTGACGAACCCCGGCGGGAACACGCCGAGCAACCCGGCGACGACCACCGCCAACCCGATGACCATCCGCCCAACCGCCAGCCGTTGCCCCTCGCTGGCCGACGGATTGATCACCCGGTAGTAGAGATCGTGTGCCACGCTGGACGAGATCACCAGCAGCAGGCCGCTGGCCGTGGACAGTGCAGCGGCCAGGGCGCCGGCTGCCATCAGGGCGACGATCCAATCGGCGAGAGCGGCCATCTCCGGAGTGGCCAGCACGATGATGTCGCGGTCGGGGCCGGATAGGCCCTTCGCCCGGAGCAGCTGCCGGCCGTCGGCTCCTGCAATCCCCGCGCTGGCAAGCCACTTCTGGTGGTCCACCTCGACCGCAGCTCGCTCGGCACTGCCGAGGTTGCCGCCGCGGAAGATCTCGTTCTCGCCGGCAAGTGCCGGGTCGTTCCCCCCGTAGTACTCGAGTCGTCCGTCGCCGTCGTCGAGCCAGAGGATCAATCCGGTCTGGCGCCAGTTTTGGAACCAGGCCGGCAATTGCGCCTCGGTCCGCTCGTGCAGACTCTGGATCATGTAGTAGCGGGCGAACGCTGCGGTCGCCGGCGCGGTCAGGTAGAGGGCGGAGATGAAAAGCAGCGCCCAGAAGGCGCTCCAGCGGGCCGCCCGGACCGACTTGACCGTGTAGAAGCGAACGATCACGTGAGGCAGCCCGGCCGTGCCGACCATCAGAGACAGCGTGACGCAGAAGACGTTGAGCTTGTCCCAGCGGCCGACGAAGGGCTCGGTGTAGCTGGCGAAGCCCAGCTCGGCGTGTAACCCATCCAGCCTTTCGAGCAGCGGCAGGCCGTCTTCGAGTAAGCGTCCGCCCATGGCGAGCTGCGGAACCGGGTTGCCCGTGAGCTTGAAGCTGATCGCAATCGCCGGAATCAGGAAGGCCGTGATCAGCACCCAGTACTGGACCACCTGGGTCCAGGTGATCCCCTTCATCCCTCCCAGCGTGGCGTAGACGAATACGATCGCCATGCCGATCAACACTCCGACGGTGATGTCCACTTCGAGAAAGCGGGAGAACACGATACCCACGCCGCGCATCTGCCCGGCCACGTAGGTAAAGCTGACGAAGATCGCACAGACCACCGCAATCAATCTCGCCACGTTCGACTCGTAGCGATCGCCGACGAAGTCGGGAACCGTGTAGTGGCCGAACTTCCTGAGGTAGGGCGCCAGCAGCAGCGCCAGCAGTACGTACCCCCCGGTCCAGCCCATCAGGTACATGCCGCCGGCGTAGCCCATGGTCGAGATCAGCCCGGCCATCGAGATGAACGAGGCCGCGCTCATCCAGTCGGCCGCGGTGGCCATTCCGTTGGCCGCCGCCGGGATGCCGCGGCCGGCCACGTAGAACCCGCTGGTGTCGCGCACGCGGCTGAGCCATGCGATCAGCAAGTAGAACCCAAAGCTCGCAACGACGAAAGAGAGCGTCCAGAGCTTGAGGCTCATCCGTTCGCCGGGCCTTCGCCGCCGGTGGATGCGGCCTGGCGGATCCGGACCAGCTCGCGGTGGTGCCGTGCGTCGAGTCGATTCATCACCAGGCCGTAGGCCAGAATCAACAGCACGAAGACGACGATGCTGCCCTGCTGCGCAAACCAGAACCCGAGCGGGAATCCGCCGATCCGAAAGCCGTTCAGCGTGTCGGCGAACAACACGCCACAGCCAAGACCTGCTACGGCCCAGATCACCAGCAGCACCGCCATCAGACGCACGTTGCTGCGCCAGTAGCGGTCGATGGCCGCGACGATCTGCGGGTCGTGGACGTCGATCGGCCCCTGGTTCATCCAGTAGAAGCTTACCGCGAATCGGCGCCCCGCAGGCCCGAGCGCGCAGCATCCTGGGCGGCACGCTGGACTCGACACGGGCTCGGGCTGGTATACTGGCCTCGATGGCCCGCCGGAAGCCTCGATCCATCGGGGACACGACCCAGGTCGTGCAGCTTACGCCGGAGCAGCGCAGGGCGCTCCGTGAGGCCGGCTTCCTGCGCCAGGTGAGCGGCCCCGGATCACCTCGCACCTTCCCGCTGACCGGCGATCGTGTGACCATCGGCCGCTCGGAGTCCGCCGAGATCTCCATTGCCTCTCAGCAACTTTCGCGCGCGCATGCCGTCTTGGAGAAGACGCCCGAGGGCTACACATGCCGCGACCTGGGCAGCGCCAACGGCACCTGGGTGCAGGGGGTGAAGGTGGCCTCCGCAGTGCTGCGCGACGATGACACCGTGCAGCTCGGGGACATCGTCTTCGAGTACCACGAGGCCTGATGGGTTTCTCGGTCACGTTCTGGGGGACGCGCGGCTCGATTCCCACGCCGGGGACGTCCACCCAGAAGTTCGGTGGCGACACTTCCTGCGTGGAGCTGCGGGTAGGCGAAACGGTGCTGATCTGCGACGCGGGGACCGGCCTGCGCAAGCTGGGCGTCGAGCTGATGCGTCGATCTTCGCCCGTGGTCGCCCACCTGTTCCTGAGCCATCCGCACTGGGACCACATCCAGGGCTTCCCCTTCTTCGCCCCCGTCTACACGCCCACCACCTTGCTCCATGTCCACTGCGTGGCCGATGGCCAGGAGCGGCTGCGCGACCTCCTCTCCGGCCAGATGAAAGGCGACTATTTCCCGGTGCAGTTCTCCGACCTGGGTGCCCGAATCGAACAGCGGGATCTCCTACCGGGTCCGAATCCGATCGACGAAGTCACCGTGCGCACCATGCGGCTGGAGCACCCCGGTACGAGCTTCGGCTTCGCCTTCGAGCACGAGGGCGTCAAGGTCGTCTACGCCACGGACAACGAGATCGACCTCACCTTCCCCGATCCCGATCAGGTGCAGAATGATCTGGAGGCGCCGCGGCCCGTCCCCGAGGCGCTGGTGGACTTCGTCCGCGGTGCGGACCTGCTGATCGCCGACGGCCAGTACACCGACGAGGAGTATCCCGAGAAGATCGGCTGGGGCCATGCCCGCGCCACGACGCTGGTGGACCTGGCGGTGCGCGCCGCCGTGAAGCAGCTCGCCATCTTCCACCACGACCCGATGCAGAGCGACGAGCTCGTCGAGGCCAAAGTGGAGACCTGCCTGGCCCGCGCCAGACGCCTGGGCGGCAAGCTCGAGATCTTCGGGGCGCGGGAAGGCTTCGAGCTCCGCATCGACTGAGCCGCGCCCATCCCTGCTGGAACAACCGCATCGCACATACGACGTCGCTCGAGCGCCTCGAAGTCACGTCGTGCCCTCGGCCTCCCCCCAAGGAGAGACCATGGAACTGCAACCGCACTACGCGAGACTCTCTAGTTGGACTCGATCGGCCCCGGCTCCTTGATCTGCTCCAGCAGGTCGTTGTTCCACTCCCCTTCCACCTTGACGTGCGCAGCGGCGCCCTTCAGAACGGCGTCGATCAGGTTGTGGTTCAGGTAGACGTACAAACCGGGCTGCAGGAACGTGTAGAGCGCCGCGCCGGCCGAACCGCCGGGGATGAACCACGTCTCCAGGCCCGTCTCCGGCGGATCGCTGAACGACCCGGTCTGCCACACGTAGTCCCCGTGCCCGCCGATGAGGTGCGGTCGGGTGTCGCGATTGGCCTGGGAGTGGATGAACAGCACCATCTCGCCCACGTTCGCCGTCAGGGAGCTGTCGCCGGTGAGGGCTCCCGCCGGCGGACGGTGCGCCGACCGCTGCCTGGAGAGCAGTCAGCAGGGCCACCCCCGGCATCCACTTCGCTCGCGGCACCGCTCAGGCCCTTCCCCGATGAAACCGG
>JAFDET010000303.1 GCA_019310195.1 Deltaproteobacteria bacterium | reverse complement strand
CGTTGCACACCCAGTCGAAAGCCGGCGCGTCTGCCATTGGGCTGATTCCTCACACACGCGGCCCGGGCTGGGGGTGTGCACCCGGTGCCGAGCTTCCTATCGACCCGGCGGGCCGGGCACTTGAGAGCCGTTCTGCGTGCTCGGGTGGGGTCCCTAGCGTGGCCCTGAACTACGGAAAAACCCCTAGAATCGGGGGCCTGCGCTCCCAAGGGGGCGCACTCGTGGCGCCGGGCCGCTCAGTCGCGGAACTTCGTCAGCTCGTCGTCGTCGCCGCCGGCTTCGCCCTGCAGCGCGGCGAGCAGGTACGGGCGCATGCGCGCCGGCGCCACGATCCGCTCCAGCGAGCCCACGCGCTGGGCGCGCTCCACGGTGTGTACGGCGTCGAACTCCTGCGCGATCTCCGCCTGCTTCTCCAGCAGGATCTCCTGGAAGGCCCGCTCGCGCGCAACGCCCGTGAGCGCCGCCAGGCGCAAGTCCGCCGAGGCGCGGGCGCGCGCCTCGCGCGCGAACACCACCTTGGCGGCGGGCGCCCCGCCGATCACCGACGCAAAGGAGCCCTCCAGCGCGGCCGCGCGCAGCCCCGGGTTGAGCTCCCGGGAGAAGACCACGTAGGCGCCGCCGTGGTAACGCGACACCACCAGGAAGACGAGCGGCCCCTGGAACTCCACGACGGCGCGTGCGATCTCCGCCCCGTACTCGAGCTGAAGCTTGCGCATGGACTCCGGCGAGCCGTCGAACCCGGAAAGATTGGCCAGGATCACGGCCGGCCGGTTGCCGCTGGCCGCGTTGAGAGCGCGCGCCACCTTTCGCGACGACAGCGGGAACAGCGTGCCGCCGGTCCAGCTCTCGGGTCCATCGAATGGGCGGTAGCCGTGGCGCGGCAGGTTGCGCCCCTCGATTCCGATCAGGCAGACCGGGCGGCCTCCCAGGCAGGCGTCCCACACCACCGCGGTCTCCGCGCCCACCCAGGCGCCCCAGCGCTCCAGGTGCCCGCCGTCGGCGTCGATCACCGCGCGCATCAACGCGCGCATGGGGAAGGGGCGCTTGCGATCCGGGTTGCTCGCCTCGTCGAAGATCTCGCCGACGCTGGCGAAGTCGCCCCCGTCCTCGGGCAGGCACGGTGAGGCGCACACGTCCCGGTCCACGGCGTCGCTGCTGACCGAAGGTCGCGGGCCCGCCTCCCCGGGGACAACGTAGGTGTAACGGTGGTGCTGGTGCAGGATCCGGAACGCCTCGCCCAGGCTGGTGGCGTAGTACTGCGCCTCCCCGTTGGGGCCCATCACCCGCTCGAAGCCGCCGATCGCCACCTCGTCCTCGGCGGCCACGCTGCCCGACGCCTCGAGCGCCGCGCGCCCGGTCAGCACCATGGACGCACCCGGCGTCATCACCAGGGCGCCGCGGGTGTGCATCAGCATGGTCGCCAGCGCGTTCCAGTAGCTCTGGGCGCCCACGTTGACACCGTGCACCACCAGGTGGATGACGCCGCCCTGTCGCGTGAAGGTGACGATGCGGCGCACGACCCGGGCCGTCGCGTCCAGGTTCTCGGTTCCGCTGTCCATGGAGATGCGCGCGCCGCTGGAGACCGGAACCCACTCCACGGGGACGCCCAGCGTCTCCGCCAGGTCGATGGCGGCCACGATGCGGTCGCACTCCGGCGCGGCCAGGGAACCCAGGCCGATGGTGGGATCGGACAGGATCAGCACGCGGCGCATACCCTCGGGCACGCTGTCCGTCGGCGTGCTGACGACGCCGAAGACCACCGCACTGGCGTTCTGGCCGTAGGGTCGCTCGGCCACCCGCAGCGCGCGCGGACGCCGCACCGCGGGGTCCAGGTCGTACTCCTCGAAGGCGCCCGGCGCGAAGCCGCGCTCGGCCGGCCCGCCCTCGCGACCAACGCCACCGCCGGTGAGCATGCGTACGATCTCGTACGGGTAGACCAGGCCCCTGCGGCGGGCTTCCACCAGGCGGCGCTCGTAGTCACTGGCCGGCTCCAGGGCGGCGCGCCGCGGCTCCCGCCAGGCGATGTCGATGCGGCTCCCGGTGGGGTCCGCGATCACCACCTCGCGATCGCGGGCCGGCGCGTCGGGAACCTCGGGGTCCACGAGCCGCAGGCGAACCACCACCCGGTCCAGGCCCAGATGCCGCGTCGCTGGGAACAAGTCCACCGAGAGGCGCCGGGCCAGCTCGGGCCGGACCATGACCTCCGGCGCCACGAAGACGGCGATGCGGTTCCACTGCAGCCGCCGGCGCTCGTCGCGCTCGGCCAGCGTCTTGCGCAGGGTGCGCGCGGCCTCGTGGAAGCTGCGTTCGAAGGCGGGAATCCAGCGCTCGCCGGTGGCCGCGTCGTCACCCCCGGCGTGCCGCCCGCGAACCTCCGCCAGCACGAAGATGCGCTCGTCGTCCGGCAGCTCGCGGCTGCGCCCGTGGAATACGTAGACGTCCTCGGCTCCCGGCAACCGCTCCAGTGCGAAGCGCTCGAGCCGCGCGAGATCCACACGCTGCGCCGTCTCCGGGTGCAGGCCGTGCAGCGCATCGCCGGGCCGCGGGCCGGAAGCCGTGCGCAGCCAGGTGCGGTGCAGGTCGGGCGCGCCGGGGCACACGACGGTCAGCGTCAGGCGCTCGGCAGGGAAGCGCTGCTCCAGCAGGGCGAGGAGCTGATCCTCCAGCCGGGGCAGCAGCGCGTCGTCGTCCAACGGGACCAGCACCTCCAGGGCATCCACTCCGATTGCACCTTCGGCGTCCCGCGCGGATTCGGCGCGTGCACACAGCTCGCGCGCGGCCGCCGCGACGGAGTCGCAGCGAGCCGCCGTGCCGAGCACCACGCGGCCGTCGTCCAGGGCCAGGAGCTCCATGGGCTCGTCCGCGGATCCAGGCAGGCCCAGGCCCGAGGGCACCCGCGGCGTATACAGGCGGCGGAGCTGGGCGCCCAACGCCAGGGCGCGCCGCCGGCGGTCCGGGTCGTCGAGCCAGCGGCCCACGCGGTCGAAGACCCGACGCGGCACGTCGGCGATCTCCAGCAGGATCTGCTCGGGGATCTCGGTGGCCCCCTCGTCGGCGGCCTCGAGCCAGCGTTCCAGCCGCGCGGTTCCCGACTCCACGCGGCGCTCGATCTCGGGGCCGTCGAAGAGCAGGTGGCGCAGGTCCGCGGCCAGGTCCGCCAGCGTGTCGGGCACGTGCCCGCGCATGCCGGCGATGCGGACCAGGGCGGCGCGCAGGACATCGTCGCGGCCCAGCGCGATGCCCGAGCCGGCCAATGCGGCCAGCCGGCGCAGGATGGCCATGCCCATGCGGTGACGCACGGCGCTGGCGCGCTGCGAGGCGAACAGGCGCAGGGTGGCACGCTCGAGCTCTGCCGACGCGTCCAGGCCGACGACGCCGTAGTGCGACAGCGCACGCTCCAGCAGCTCCAGGTGCTCCGGCGCGACGCCCGCCCCGGCCGCGCGCATGCGCCTCACGAACATTCGCGTGCGCGCCGCGTTGGACGGTCCCGGCGCGCCGGACACCGACGCACGCGGGGCGCGCAGGAAGAGCTCGTCCACGTCGGCGAAGACCGCCACCTCGCGGCGCACCAGGGCGAGCTGGGCGCGGAAGCCCGCCGACAGGCCCCTCTCCCACCGCACGCACCGCGGCGTGACGGCGGCCCGGCAGCTGACCCTCCACACCGCGCAGGTCCAAGCGACCCTCGGCGAGGAAGAAGAGGCTCAGCGGGTCGTCCTGCTCTGGCAACGCCAGGCGCACGCCACCGTTCCCCGCGGCGGAGGCGGCCTCGTCGGGCTCGACCACCAGCAGCAAGTCCCCGGCCGCCACCTGCTGGCCACGCCGCGCGCAGACCTCTTGAACCACGCCCGCGACCGGCGCCTCCACGGCGATCTCCATCTTCATGGCCTCGAGCACCGCCACGGGTCGGCCCGCCTCGACGCGATCGCCCGGCTCGACGTGCAGCGCCACCACCACCGCCGGCGCACCGGCGCGAACGCGCCCGGCGGCCTGCCACTCGAAGCGATGCG
>JAFDET010000070.1 GCA_019310195.1 Deltaproteobacteria bacterium | reverse complement strand
TGCCCCGCGCCACCAGCGCGCGCGCAACCGCCTCGCGCAGCGGCGGCCAGCCCAGGGGGTCGCGGTGGGCCGCCAAGGCGCGGCCGTGTCGAGCCAGCGCGCGAGAGAACGCGCGCCGCATCTCCACCTGGGGTGCGGTGCCGGCGTCCACCCCGCCGGGCCGGAAGTCGAAGCGGATCTCCTTGGGCGCTGCGGCGCCCGGCGGCCACAGCAACCAGCGGGTGCGCGACGCCAGCAGGCCTTCCCAGGCGAAGCCGCCACCGCCGGCGGCGGGCGCCGCGGCCAGCGGCCCTCGTGCCGCCACGAAGGTGCCCTGGCCCACGTGCGCAGCCAGCAGGCCGGTGTCGCAGAGGGACTCGTAGGCCTGGGCCACTGTGTTTCGGCCCAGCCCGAGCGAGGCGGCCAGCTCCCGGGTGGCCGGGAGCTTCTCTCCCGGCGCCAGGCGCCCCGCGCGGAGCAGCCCGCGCAGGTACCCCTCGAGCTGTCGGTAGAGCGGCTCACGCGAGGCTCGGTCGGGGCGGAAGGCCAGGTCCAGCACCCCGCCAGCTTATGGGAGCCAATGCGTCCCGCAAAGAGCCAATGCGGCTCCTTGATGCGGGGCTATTGCCCCGGCGGGGCCGAGCCGGGCAGGCTCCGCAGCAGCGCCCACAGCTCCGCGGGGGGCGGGACCAGGGAGTCCAGGGTCGGGGCGTCGGGGCGTTCGCTGGCCAGCACGGTGCAGGCCGGGTGCGTGCTCCCCGCGGAGGCCCGGAGCGAAGCTGCGCCGCACGGCCAGGTTGGCGCCGGGCACGCCGGAGAGCGGCCCGGCGACGCGCGCGGGCTCTGCGTCGTCGCGGATCGCCGAGACACCCCAGGCGCTGCGCAGCACCACGCGCCCATCGCCGGCCTCCACCTCCATTCCCTCCAGCGCGGGGCCGAGGCCCTCGTAGCCCAGGGAGAAGCCGGCCTCACAGGATCGCAGCGCGCGGTCCGTGATGACGCGATGAAGGCGCCAGTGCCACGGGCAGCGTCCGCCCAGCACCGTCACCACCACCACGCCTTCGAGCGGGCGCCAACGCGACCAGATCCACTCGCCCTGGATGCCGAAGTCGTCGATCTCGTCGCGCACCCGCCAAGGCCCGTCGTCGGCGCGCAGCGCCAGCATGGAGTCGTGGGCATTGTGGTTGGGGCGACTCTCCGCCCCCGCCACCGAGAAGGCGAAGGCGCTGGAGTAGGCGAGCTTGGCGTAGCGCGCCGGACCGTTGGGCCAGCGCACCTCGGGCTGTCCTGCGCTGAGCGCCACCGCCTGATCCTCATCGCGCGAGATCACCCAGCGCACGGGCGCCTGGGACACGGGCGCGTCCAGCTCCGGGAGCGGCTCCTCATCAGCGGACCAGAAAGGATGGGAGGCCGGCTGCGCCAGGGCGAGGAAGGCCTTGAGCGCCCAGTACGGCGAGCCCGACGAGCTGTACGGCTCGACAATGCCGGGGCTCGGGTAGGCGTAGCCGAGGCTGAGCAACCCATCCCGGCTCGCGATGGGAAGCTCCGACCAGGCGCGCAGGTTGCGCAGCAGCAGGCCCTTGATGCGGCCCCAGGGCAGGGCCTCCTCGTCGGCCAGCACCAGGGCGCTCCAGAACGCCACCTGGGCGAAGCGGTAGGTGAGGCTGCGCCCGTAGGGAATGCCGCGGCCGCTCGCATCGAACCAGTGCTGGTGATGCTGGGCGAAGCGGCGCGCCCGCTCGCGGTAGCGTTCGGCCTGCTTCGCATCGCCCAGTCCTGACGCGGACGCTGAGGCCGCGTAGATCAGCCCGTAGGTGTGCAGGGCCCAGGGTACGTACCAATCCACGTGAGCGTGCTCGTCGGCGCCGTCGCGGTACCAGCCGTCCTCGCCCGCGTAGCTCTCCAGCAGCGCCAGCGACTCGCGCTGGGCGTCGTCGCGCCGAAAGCGCCCGACCCGTTCCAGACCCAGGTTCACCAGCACCCGGAAGAACTGCCAGTTGTTCTCGACGGGCAGGTGGTCGTCGATGCGCTCGAGCCAGGTGACCAGGTTGTCACGCACGGGGTCTGCCAGCGGCTCCCATACTTAGTCCGGCGCAAACGCCAGACCGAAACCCAGCGCGGCCATCTCCACCATGCGCTGGTCCCGACGGACCTCGCCCCAGTACTCCGGGTGCGCGGGGTCGGTTCCGCTGGCGATCCCGCGCCGCCACAGCTCCCAGTGCGGCCAGGCATCGCCCCCGCACGCCAGGGGCACCAGCCCCCAGAGCGGGCGCGCAAAGCCCTCGAGCTCCTCGGCCACGTCGGGAAACGCAACCCCGGTGTTGCCCAGACGAACCCGCGCCGCGCCGGGGCTGAAGGAGGGAAGCAGCGGCTCGACGAGTGCGCGCACGCCGCGCACCAGGTCGTCGCGGCTGCGCAGCGGGTTCCCCGCCAGGGGATTGAAGCCGCCGGCGTTCAACTGCCCGTGGCCAGGCGACCCTTCTCCAGCCATTCGCCTGCTTCCGGAGAGAGGGTGCGCTCGACCGCCTCGGGGTAGAGGGCCAGGTCCTCGTCGCTGAGCGCGCCATCCCAGCGCCGGTTGGTTCCCTTGTAGAAGAACGTGTCGGTGCCGCCGACGAACCCCAGTTCGGCTCCGGGCATGATCTTCGCCGCTTGCTGCTTCATGCTGGCGAAGGTGCAGGCATCCACCAGCCGCGGCCACGCGTCGTCGGCCGGCTCGATCTCCAGGTACGCGGCCACGCGCCGCATCTCGCCTTCCAGGTCCGCCAGCAGGTCGTTGTAGTGAACCAGCAAGATGTTGGGCAGGTGCCGCCACTCCCACCAGGTCTTGAGGTGGTGCAGGTGCGACCAGAAGGGCCAGCCGTCGCTCTCCCACTCGAACCAGCCCAGCTGGATCCACTGGCGCCACAGCCAGGAGACGTCCTCCGGGCACCAGGGAAGCGGTGATCCCACCCGGCCGGGCGTGTTGTTCAGGAGCCCCTGCATGATGGGCGTGTAGTTGCCGTAGTGATTCCACAGCGACATGAAGACGTCGCGGGCGTCGCGGCTGACCACGATGTACTTCACGTCCTCGCGGTAGGGAAGGCCGTCCAGCGCCAGGTGACTCTTGAGGAAGCGGCGGTGGGCCTGGGTCTCGAGCATCGCCAGCTGCGGCTCGAGGGGGCGCACGCGCATGCCGATCCAGGGCGAGATCTCCGTGACCGGGCCCGGGATCTCCGCGTCCCAGAACACCAGATGCGCCAGGATGTTCTGCATCCACGTGGTGCCGGCCTTGTACGACGTAGAGACGACCACGTCGCCGGGCCGGAAGCGCACCTGGTCCCAGCGCGTGCTGTCCAGGTGGTGGTTCTGGTAGACCCGCTCGCGCTGGGGTCGGTCGCCCACTAGAGCAGCGTCTCGGCCAGCGGCTCCAGCGCTTCGCGCTGTCCCGCACCGATCAGCATGGTGTCCACGTGACGCTTCGCGCCGGCGTCCTTCCAGGCTTCCAGGCGCTCGCGGATCTTCCCCGCCGGGCCGAATCGAAGCCCGGGCTCTCGGCGTGGTGGATCAGACCCTCGTCGATGCGCACGCCCTTGCCGAAGCCCACGCCCATGATTCCCAGCTTCATCGCTCGCTGCTCCTTGCCCCGGAGACGGGCAGTGTGGCAGGGTGGCGTCCGGCTTGCCATCCACCTCGGAGGTTCCATGGCCGCGCCGCTCACCCTCCTCGGGGCCCCGGGATCGCCCTACAGCCGCAAGATGCGTGCGCTGTTGCGCTACCGGCGCATCCCCCACCGTTGGGTGATCCGCAACTCCCGACACGATCCCGCACCCTTGGTGCCGGTGGCCCTGATCCCGGTGCTGCTGCTGCCGGGCGAAGGCGCCGCTGAGCCCGAGTCGATGATCGACTCCACCTTCCAGATCCGCCGGCTCGAGGAGCTGTCGCGCGAGCGCAGCGTCATTCCGCCCGACCCGGCCCTGGCCTTCCTGGACTTCCTGCTCGAAGACTACGCCGACGAGTGGCTGACGAAGGCGATGTTCCACTACCGCTGGTCGTTCGAGGCCGACGTGGACAAGGCGTCGAAGGTGCTGCCACGCTGGTCGAAGACCTCGGCGCCCGACGAGAAAGTCGCGCCGCTCAGCAAGCTCTTCCGCGAGCGCCAGGTGGGTCGGCGCGGAGTCGTGGGCATCAACGAGACCACGGCGCCGTTGATCGAAGACAGCTACCGGCGCTTGCTGTGCGCACTGGACTCGCATCTCGCGCAGTCGAGCTTCGTGACCGGCGAGCGGCCGGGCACGGCGGACTTCGCGCTCTTCGGCCAGCTCTCGCAGCTCGTGCTCTTCGAGCCCACCTCCAGCGCGGTCGCCGTCGAGGTGGCGCCCCGCGTCGTGGCGTGGTGCGAGGTGGTGGAGGATCTCTCCGGCATCGAGGTCGGTGAGCAAGATTGGCTCGATCCGGACAACGCGCGCGCCACGCTGCGCGGGCTTCTCTGCGAAGCCGGCCGTACCTACGCGCCCTTCCTGCTGGCCAATGCCGATGCGGTGGCCCGGGGCGCCGAGCAGATGGAGTGCAGCATCGACGAACACCCGTGGGTGCAGCCGCCGTTCCGCTACCAGGCCAAGTGCCTGGCCTGGCTGCGCGAGGCCCACGCGGCGCTGCCGGACGCTGCGCGCGGCCGCGTGGAGGCCCTCCTGCAGGGCACCGGCTGCGAGACCCTCTTCGCGTGAGCGACGCCTGGACAGCGCTGCTCCCCCAGGAGCCGATCCGCTTCGATCCCGACTTCGCGTGGGGCGTGGGCTCGTCGGCGTTCCAGGCCGAGGGCGGCGACGTGCCCAACGACTGGGTCGACCTGGCGCTGCGCGGCGAGGTGCCGCCCAACCCGGGCAACGGCTTCCTGGAGCGCTACGCCGAGGACTTCCGACTGCTGGCGGCACTGGGCTTCCGGCACTACCGCCTGTCGGTCGAGTGGAGCCGCGTGGAGCCCGAGCGCGGGCGCTTCGACGAAGCGGCGCTCGATCACTATCGCGCCGTGTGCGACGCGGCGAGCGAGGCGGGACTCACACCCTGGGTGAACCTGTTCCACTTCACCCACCCCCGCTGGCTCGTGGCGCGCGGGGGCCTGCACGGACCGGACGGCGCCGACGCCTTCCTGCGCTACGCCGAGCGCACGGTGGCCGCGCTGGCGCCGCACACCCGTCACTGGCACTCGCAGAACGAGTCCATGGTCTACGTGTTCGGCGCCTACCTGGTGGGGCAGCTTCCGCCCAAGATCGCCGACGGGGACATCGCCATCGCCATGACCGAACGCGTGGCCCGTCTCCACGCCGCAACCCACGAGATCGTGAAGGCGCGGGATCCGGGCAGCACCGTCGCGACCATCGAAGTCTACCTGGACTACCACGCCGAGAACCCCGACGACCCGGCCAACTCGGCGATGGTCGCGGCGGTGGACGCCTGGTACAACGGCGCGCTGCTGGAAGGCCTGGCGACGGGCGTCCTTCCGCTGCCCGGGCGCGACCCGGTGGAGATTCCGGGCCTGCGGGGCGCGCTCGACGTGTACGGCTTCAACTACTACAACGCCACGGCGCTCGGCCCGTCGAGCGTCACCTCCTGGAGCGATCGGCCCGACGCCCCCATCGATGCCATGGGCCGCCACGTGTACCCCGGCGGCATGGAGAGCGGCCTGCTGCGGGCGGCGCGCGCGCTTCCCGGTGTTCCGCTCATCGTGACCGAGAACGGCTGTCCCACCACGGACGAGACCTTCCGGATCCGTTACGTGGCGGCGCACCTGGCGGCGCTGGACCGAGCCCGCCGCGCCGGCGCGGACGTGCGCGGCTACTTCCACTGGACCGCGGTGGACAACTACGAGTGGGAGCAGGGCTACTCGGACGCCCGCTTCGGGCTGGTGGGGTTCGATCCGCAGTCCAAGGAACGCACCCCCAAGCGCTCTGCGCAGTTCTTTCGCGACCTCATTGCGCGCGGCGAACTGCGACCGAGCGACGTGCCTTGACCCGCCTGCATCCCGACGAGAGCCGAAGGCGGTAACCTCTCGCGTCCATGGCCGAGGCCCCCCCTCCGACCCGGCGTCCCTGGTGGCTGCCCTTCCCGATTCCCGCCGGCGTCGGGCCGGAGCACATCCGGCTGCTGGGCTTCATCGCCTTCGCCATGCTCTTCGAGAACTACGACCTGGGCCTGATCGGCGCGGCGCTGCCGCAGATCGGCGCCGACTTCGGCCTGAGCGATGTGGAGAAGGGCAGCCTGATGGGCTCGATCGAGGTCGGCTCGCTGGCGGCCTTCCTGATCGTGCCCCTGGCGGACCGCGTCGGACGGCGGCGGCTCTTGCTCGCTTGCGTCGTGGGCATGAGCCTCGGCTCGTTCCTCACCGCGTTCGCGCCCACCGCCCAGGCGCTGGCGGCCTGTCAGATCCTGACGCGCAGCTTCGCCAGCTCGGCCAGCGTGGTGTCGTTCGTGATGGTGGCCGAGGAGTTTCCCGCCGGGCACCGCGGCTGGGGCATCGGCGTGCTCGCCGCCGTCGGCTCGGTGGGCTTCGGTCTGGGAGCGGGCGTGTACTCCCAGGTGAACGTGATCCCCTACGGATGGCGTTCGATCTACGCACTGGGTGGCCTGGCGATCCTGCTGCTGCCCTTCTTCCGCCGCAATCTGACGGAGACGCGCCGCTACGCGGCCAGCGCCGCCGGGCGCGCCCACGTGGGTGGCCTCTCCGGCGCGATCCGGCCCGTGCTGGCCCTGGTACGAAACTACCCGGGACGGGCGTTGCTGCTGGGAGCCGCGACCTTCCTGGCCACGGCGGGTCACCGGCCCGCCTTCCGCTTCGTGTCCGACTTCCTCCAGAACGCCCACGGCTGGTCGCCCGGCGAGTATGCAGCGCTGACGGTGGGCTTCGGCGCGCTGGGAATCATCGGCGGACCCCTGGCCGGGCGCCTGGGCGACCGCTACGGCCGGCGCCTGATCGGCGCGGCCATGCTGGGCGCGTTCCCGATCCTTGCGGGCCTCTTCTACCTGGGCCCGGCCTCGCTCATCGCCCTGCCCTGGGTGCTCATGGTGTTCTGCTCCACGGCGTCGGGCGTGGTGACGCGCACGCTCTCCACCGAGCTCTTCCCCACGTCCATGCGCACGTCGGCGGGCGGCTGGATCCTGCTGGTCGAGACCCTCGGCGCGAGCCTGGGCCTGTTCGTCTTCGCGGGCCTGGTGGTGCCGCTCGGCGGCACGGGCATGGCGCTCACGGCCGTCGCGGCAACCTGCTTCCTGGGAGCCATCTTCCTGCTCTTCCTTCCGGACACCCACCGCCGCGAGCTCGAGGCCATCAGCGAGGACCCGGACGCCGACTCGCCGGCCGGCGCAGCCGCCCCGTGAGTGCCGGCGACGAGGATCCGCCCCATCCGCCGGGTGGGGGCCTACAGCGACACCCCCGGAAGCGGCCGCTACCATGAGCCCTCTTCAGCGGGACCTCCAAGCGACCATGAGATCGATCCGCCACGCCGCCCTCGCGAGCCTCGGCCTGCTCGCCCTCGCCGCCCCGATCCACGGGGAGGAGTTCGTGGACGGGATCGCCGCCCAGGTGGGCGCGGACATCGTGCTGGCCTCCGAGGTGGAGCGCTTCGCGGCGCCGGTGCAGGCCAAGATGAACGCCGCGGGCGCGCCCCGGTCCGAGATCGTCAAGATGCGCGCCGAGATCCTGGAGCGGATGATCGAGCGCCGCCTCATCGAGCAGGCCGTCCGCCGCATCGAGATCGATGCCACCGAGGTGGAGATCGACACCGCCATTGCGGCGATCGCCAACGAGACCGGCCTCACCATGGACCAGCTTCGGCGGACGGTGGAAGCCAAGGGAATGACCTACGAGGCCTACCGCGATCAGATCCGGGGCGAGATCCAGCGCCAGAAGCTGATCAGCGGCGCGATCCGCTCCAGGGTCCGCGTGGAGGACAAGGAGGTCCTCGCGCTGTACGAGAAGCGCTACGCGGGCCAGCCCGAGGGCGGCCAGGAGGTGCGACTGCGCCACATCCTGGTTCCCTTCGGTGACGGCACGGACGCCACGGAGACCGAGGCGTGCGCGGTGGCCGAGGGGGCGCGGGCGCAGGTGAACGCCGGCGAAGACTTCGCAGCGGTGGCCCGAGACACATCCGCGGTCAACGCGCAGTTCGGCGGCGACGTGGGCTGGGTGCACAGCGCCGCACTGGCTGCGTGGATGGCCGAGCCGGTCTCCGCGCTCCAGGCGGGCCAGATGAGCCCGGTCCTGCGCACGCCCTTCGGCTGCAACGTGCTCTATTTGGTGCAGCGCAGGGAGTTCGAGCCCAAGACCTTCGAGGACGCCGAGCCCGAGCTCCGCCACGAGATCTTCGAGGAGAGGATGGCGGAGGAGTACACCGCCTTCCTGGAGCAGCTCCGCGAGCAGACCTACATCGAGCGCAAGGGCATCTACGCGGACGCCGCTCCCTCGTTCTCGTCCAGTCCCCCGTCCGCCGCCGGCCAATAGTGGGGTCGGACATCGACCTCGATCACATCCGCATCCGCGGCGCCCGCGTCCACAACCTGCAAGACCTCGATCTGGATCTGCCCCGGGACCGCCTGGTGGTGATCACCGGCCTGTCCGGCTCCGGCAAGTCGTCCCTGGCGTTCGACACCTTGTATGCCGAGGGCCAGCGGCGCTACGTGGAGTCGCTGTCCGCCTACGCGCGCCAGTTCCTGGATCAGCTCCAGAAGCCGGACGTGGAGTCCATCGACGGGCTCTCCCCGGCCATCGCCATCGAGCAGAAAACCGCCGCTCGCAGTCCGCGCTCGACGGTGGGCACGGTGACCGAGGTTTACGACTACCTGCGGCTGCTCTGGGCACGCATCGGGCGGCCTTACTGCTGGTCATGCGGCAATCCGATCCAGGCCCAGACCGTGCAGCAGATGACCGACCGCGTGTTGGAGCTTGGCGACGGCGCGCGCGTGCAGGTCCTGGCGCCGGTGGTGCGCGGGCGCAAGGGCGAGTACCGCAAGGAGCTGGACGCCTTCCGGCGGCAGGGCTTCGTGCGGGTGCGCATCGACGGCGAGACCCACGACCTGTCCGACGAGATCCGCCTGGTGCGCAACGCCACCCACGACATCGACCTGGTCGTGGATCGCGTGGCGGTCAAGCCGACGGCCAGCGGGCGCATTGCGGAATCCATCGAAACGGCGCTGCGGCTGGGCGGAGGCCTGGTGACCGTGGACGTGGGGCCCGGCCGCGAGGAGTGGACCCTCTCCGAGAGCGCCGCCTGCGTGACGTGCGGGCTGTCGTTCCCCGAGCTGGCGCCGCGGCTCTTCTCCTTCAACAGCCCCGCCGGCGCATGCGCCACCTGCGGCGGGCTGGGAACCCGCGCCGAGGTCGATCCGGAGCGCCTGGTTCCCGACGGCTCGCGAAGCCTGATGACCGGCGCGATCGAGCCGTGGGGCGGCCGCAGGATGCCGCGCTACTACCGCTCGCTGGTGAAGGCCCTGGCGGAGCACTTCGACGTGGACGTCGAGACGCCGTGGGACGACCTGCCCGCGCGCGCGCGCCGCGGAATCCTGCTGGGCACCGGCGCCGGCGAGGTGATGTTTCCCGTTCCGCGCGGCGGCAAGGGCCGCCGCGTGAAGCGGCGCTGGGACGGCGTGGTGGGAGAGCTGGAACGGCGCCGGCGGGAAACGGGCGACGACGGTCTCAACCGCTACCTGGCGCCGCGACCCTGCGACGTGTGCGAGGGCTCACGGCTGCGCGTCGAGGCCCGCAGCATCCGCGTGGGCGGGCTAGGCATCGATGCGCTGGCGCGCCTGTCGGTGGGCGAAGCGACGCGCTTCCTGGATGCGCTGCAGGTGAGCGGCACCGAGCGCGAGATCGCCGACCGGGTGCTGCGCGAGATCCGCGAGCGCCTGCACTTCCTGGTGGACGTGGGGCTCGACTACCTGACCCTGGACCGCCCCGCTGCGAGCTTGTCCGGCGGCGAGGCCCAGCGCATCCGGCTGGCCACCCAGGTGGGCTCCAGCCTGATGGGCGTGCTCTACATCCTGGACGAGCCTTCCATCGGCCTGCACGCCCGCGACCACGCGCGGCTGCTGGAGACCCTGAAGCGACTGCGCGACCTGGGCAACAGCGTGGTGGTGGTGGAGCACGACGAGGCGACGATCCGCGCCGCGGACTGGATCGTGGACATGGGACCGGGGGCCGGCATCCACGGCGGCCACGTCGTGGCCGAAGGGCCGCCAGCCACCATCGAGGCCGACCGAGCCTCCCTGACCGGCGCCTACCTCTCCGGCCGCAGGGGCATTCCCGTGCCGAAGCGCCGGCGCCCGCCGCGCGACAAGGCCCTGGTCCTGACGGGCTGTCGCCAGCACAACTTGCGCGACGTGACCCTGCGGCTGCCGCTGGGTCTGCTGGTTTCGGTGACCGGTGTCTCCGGCTCGGGCAAGTCCACCCTGATCAATGACACGCTCCACCGCGAGCTGGCCCGCAAGCTGCACGGCGCCAAGGAGCCGTCGGGTGCTTTCGATCGTCTGCGCGGTCTGGAGCAGATCGACAAGGTCGTGGACGTCTCGCAAGCACCTATCGGTCGCACGCCGCGCAGCAACCCGGCCACCTACGTGGGCGTGTTCGACGGCATCCGGCGGCTCTTCAGCCAGGTTCCCGAGGCGCGGGCACGGGGCTACGCGCCGGGGCGCTTCTCGTTCAACGTGAAGGGCGGACGCTGCGAGGCGTGCACGGGTGACGGGATCCTGCGCGTCGAGATGCACTTCCTCCCGGATCTCTTCGTACCGTGCGAGGTGTGCCGCGGCCGTCGCTACAACCGCGAAACCCTCGAAGTGACCTACAAGGGCAAGAGCATCGCCGACGTTCTGGACATGACGGTGGAGGAGGCGCTGGAGTTCCTGGAGAACGTGCCGCCGGTGCGGCGCGCGCTGCAGGCCCTGCACGACGTGGGGCTCGACTACATCCATCTCGGCCAGCCGGCGACGACTCTCTCGGGAGGCGAGGCCCAGCGCATCAAGCTGGCCAAGGAGCTCTCGCGAACCTCGACCGGGCGCACGCTCTACCTGCTGGACGAGCCCACCACGGGCCTGCACTTCGCCGACGTGGAGCGGCTCCTCGACGTGCTGAACCGGCTGGTGGACAAGGGCAACACGGTGGTGGTGATCGAGCACCAGCTCGACGTGGTGAAGACGGCCGACCACGTGATCGACCTGGGGCCGGAAGGCGGAGAGAAGGGGGGCGAGATCGTCGCCCAGGGCTCACCCGAAGAGGTGGCGCAGAATCCTCTCTCCCACACGGGCCGCGCGCTGGCGCCGCTGCTGTTCTAGCAGCGGAGGCCGGGGCTCAGGGCCGGCAGGCCCAGGCCGCGCTCTCGTCGGGCGCGGGCAGGCCGCGGATGGCGCGGGAGATGGGGCCGGTCGCGCTCAGGGAATGCTCGCGGGTGACCCTCACCTCGATCCCCGACGGACCCACGGGCAGATTCATGCAGGCCAGCGCCTCGGCCACCACGCGGGCGGCGGCGGGTGCACCGGCGATCTGGGTCTGACAGCCGCAACGGAACGCGCCGCCGCGCGCCGTCTCGCTCTCGAAGATGCGCAGCTCGCCGGAAAGCCACCAGGCGGCGATGGACGTGCGCAGGCCGCGGGCTTCGACGCGAGCGATGCGACTGGGCGGCTCGGCGGTCTGGATCCCGTTGAAGCCCGGGGGAACCTGGAACCATTGGAAGGTGCCGTTCACTTTGGAGTCGGGCAGCGAGAAGTAGCCGGAGGCCTCGCGTCCCGCGGCTTCCGGAGCCGGACCGGGAGCGGCCCTCGGCAATGCCGCCAGCTGCTCGGTCCGGGGAATAGGGGGCGCGGGAGGCTCTTCAGAACGAGCGTCGAGTGTGATCGCGACGTGCGGAACCAGCCCTGCCAGAAGTGACAACAGAACCGTCCGCGCCTGGCCGCCGCGCTTGCCGGGGTAGTGGCCCCTCCCCATGACTCATGCTCTTTGTTCCAAATGCCACCCGCGCCTTGCAGCGGAACCCGCACCGGCGGGCGCCGCCAACAGGGTGAAAGATCGACCTTCCGGAGCCACCGGCCCTGTGCGAAGTCGCACAGCGGCAACGGATTTCCTGGCTTTCCCCGGGGGGAGCGATAGCATTCGTGTACGGAGCCTCGCATGGATCAGGGCACCGGGTTCTTCGGCCACTTCTCCCAGGAGGACGTGGCGGCGCTGCGCGCCCTGGCCATCACCGACCGGGTGCCTCGGGGCCAGGAAGTCTTTCACCGGGGCGACGAGGCCGCCCGGCTCTACTGGGTCGAGCAAGGGCAGGTCCGCGTGGTGGTGACCTCGCCGGCCGGGCGCGACCTGGTGATCCGCCAGTTCGGCTCCGGCGAGGTCTTCGGGGAGATCGCGCTGTTCGCGGGAACGCCCCGTACCGCCACCATCGTGGCCACCACCGACACCACGATCGCTTCGGTGGACGCCCGCGACCTGCGCAGCCTGCTGGAGGAGCGCCCGCGCATGGCGCTGAAGCTTCTCGAGGTGTTTGCCGACCGGCTGCGGCTCACCACCGATGCCCTGGAGGACAGCTACTTCCTGACCATGCGCGCCCGGCTGGCCAAGATGCTGCTCTCCCTGGCGGAGGAGATCGGCGAGAAGACCGCGACCGGCCTGCTCATCACCGAGCCGGTCTCCCAATCTCTGCTGGCCCGACTGGTCTACGCGACCCGCGAGGAGGTCAACCGCGAGCTGCGGCGTTGGGAGCGCCAGGGCTGGCTGCGCCGCGACGACAACCTGTTCGAGCTCGTCGACCTCGACGCCGTCAGCGACCTGCTCTGGAACCCCCGCAAGGTCCCCGAAGAGAACTAGGCAGCTCCGGAACTGAGGGGACAGGAACTGAGGGGACAGTCCCCTCAGTGCCGGGCGTCGCGTGATTCGACCGCTGCGTTGATGGCGCTGGCGACGCTGTCGGGGTC